>JABFGF010000014.1 GCA_013112635.1 Calditrichota bacterium
TGATATTAATTCTATTTCTTTAATTACACGCTTGTCTAAACGCGTCGTTCAACAGTATATTGAGCTCATCCCTTTAGGCAATTAAATGTTCTAAAAAGACAAGCTATGGTATCATTTGATACTATTTTAGTAGTATCATTTTTCTGCTCAAGGTTTGATTGTCTGTTTTCAGCGTATAAAAATAAACCCCACTTGAAAAGTTTTCTGCATTAAATACAATCTTATAATCACCAGATGCTTGTTTCGTATTAACTATTGTTTTTATTTCCTTACCCGATAAATCATAAACAGTTAACTCTACATTACTTGCTCTTGTTAAATAATAACGAATAACTGTTTTTGGATTAAATGGGTTCGGATAATTTTGGTAAAGATTAAATCCGGAAAGTTTAATCAAACTATTATCTGCAATTGTAGTGACCGTTCCCAGGCTTCCATCAGGATGAATTTTTTTTGCCCGGATATCGTTGCCATCTGAAAAAACTGCAATCATGCTTCCTTCTTCTGTGGTAAATATTTTGTGATCCGACCAATTGGCCACACCTTTTGCTGTTTGTACACCACCATATTGATAATGATGTGAACTATCAGGGTTTATACGTTGTGTCCATAAATATTGTGATGATCGAGTGTCTTCCCAGGCAATATAAACGGAGTTATCGGGAGCTTTTGTGATGAGCGGGGTTGGGATATAAGTATTAAAATTACTTATAGAAACTCCACCAGGTGTCCAGAGTTGGTCTCCATTCGCGTTAAAATGTTGTAAATAAATAAATGCATTATTCGCACCGGGCCGTGCATCGCGCCAAACAACGTATGCACCTCCTTCACCATCCGCAAGGGCATTGGGAATGTCTTGTGCTCCATCAATAAAATCCAAAACTATTTCTGCAGTATCTCCCCAAACCAGAGATCCGGAGCTATCAACCCTTTGGGCAGAAATATCCTGCCCGGAACTCCAAAATAAAATAGCTCCTCCAGCATTATCACTCACCATTGTTTTTGTGGGATAATTTGTAGGCAATAAAGAAGTTCTTTTGCCACCACCCCATTTAAGGTTTCCATTTACATCGATCTTTTGTGTGAAAATACTTTGTCCTAATGTCCACCAACAAAAAATTGCTCCTCCATTTCCATCGGGGATAATTTCGGGATATCGTTCTTCTCCCTTATTTGAGTGCAGCATAATTCCGTTTTTGGGCCAAATAGCAATTCCATTTTGATCAACTCTTTGAACATAAATATCATCATAAGTACCAAATGCGCCCCGGTTATCAGTCCACGTAATAATAATACCGCCATCTGCATCAGATATGATTTTCGGAGATGATTGGCGCCGGGTTGCTGAGCAGATTACAACTCCTGTATCTGCCCATAGTTTTTCTCCAAAAGCATTCATTCTTTGTCCATAAAGATTACCGGAACCAATATTTTTTTCCCAAACTATGAAAACCCCGCCTTCACCATCACTCAAAACCGCTGGGGAAAAAGACTGAAGAGAGTCAACGGAAATCTCCACACCCATCGAATCCCACAATAAATTACCTGCATCATCTACACGTTGAGCATATAAAGTTTGCGTTCCTTTTCGTGTGTCGGCCCAAACGGATATTACCCCATTGTTACCATCTGATGTAGCAGCAAAATCCCATCCATAAGAAATATTTGTTTTGCTAATTTGCAAATTTATGTCTGGATCAGATGGCCATTGAGCTAAAGCAAAGGAAACGGCGGAAATGAAAATAAAAATGGATTTTGTCATAATTATTCCTTTATCAAATGTTTGAATAATATTATTTTAATACAATCATTTTACGGCTTTTCTCAAATGAATTGGTTATGAGTTTGTAAATGTAAACGCCGCTTGTAAGAACAGAAGCGTCAAATACCAACTCGTGTACGCCTGTTGATTGTTGGCCACTTGCGAGTGTTTTTATTTTCCGGCCGGTTAAATCAAACACAGAAATATTTACTTTGCTATTTTCAGAAAGCTCATATCTTATCGTTGTAATTGGATTAAATGGATTGGGATAGTTTTGCAAAAGCTGGAAATTGCTCGCTGCTTTTGGAAAAGCCTTTTGTGGCAGATTTGTTATAATAACTGAGGAATCGAATTCAACCTTACCAATTACTGTGCCGTCGTTACTTTCAACCGATAAATCCTTCAGGGTAGAATCTGAATCCGTGACAATAACTTCATCAAAACGATAATAAGCGACAAGACCACTGTCTTTTGTGCTGTAATAGTTTTTTGATAAAGTATCTTGGGAGGTTGACTTAATCTGCTTACCGTTCCTTGCTTTATTCCAAACACGCAGTTCATCAATATTGCCAAATAAATAATCCGCACCGTTGCTACCTGATTCAGTTCGGCCAATAAAGAAAGGTCTATTATTTGTTGCTATTGGGCCAGTCATTGAAGCTTCCGCATCCAATGTATCATTTCGGTAGAAGCTAAGTTTAGTTCCATCAAATGTACTTGCTAAATGATACCATTTTCCTGCCAACAAAGTTTTTCCTAATACACGCTGAAAACCACTTCCATTATTGGAGACTAAAAATTCCGGTCTATTATTTCTGATCCATAAAAAATAAGTACGAAAATTTCCGATATTATCATCCCATGTACCGCAAATCCCAATCTGGCTATTATGAAAAGAATCTATTTTTACCCAAGCTTCCAAAGTAATTTCTTCGGACATTTGCAGGCTGCTGTCTGATTCGATTTTTATATATCCGGCATCACCAAAAAAATGAGCAGAGTTATTGAATTGAGCTACCACGGGACTCATCAATAATAAAAGTAAAAAAATGCTTAAAGAATTTTTCATACTATTCTCCTAGTCTGTCAAATTGGGCCTTAAGGCTGTTATCAGTAATGTTGGAAAAATCATCAATCCATCAAAAGCGGGATATGGATTGAATAACGATTTTTGACATGCGTTTCTCCTGGTTGAAAAGGTTGTAAAAATAAAAAGAATTTCGCGGTTAGTTGTGACGGTGGTTACATGACAATAATTAACTACTAACAACTAAAACTGCATAACTATCTTAATAGTTATGCAGTCTAAATTATTTCAGAAGAGAATGCTTTTTTTTAGGCTTTTTGTGAATGCGTCAGTTGGCTAACCAGGTCAATTGCTTTTCCGGCTTTTTTGTTGCCAACCATTTGTGAGTAAGTGGAAAGGGATTTAATTGCAGAACTTATTTCACCAATCATCGCCTGGACCAGTCCCAGGTTAAAATAAATATTTGGATCTTCAGGTTCGATATTTTTAGCAGTTTCATAATGCAGTTTTGCCAACTTAAGATTTTCATTGTCAAAATAAAGATTGGCCAAATTAAAATGGGCTTCATAATGGCGCGGATCAGTTGCCAGGGCAAGAGAGAAATAATCTATTGCTTTTACGTAGTCTCCTTCATGGGCTTCAAGGATTCCTAAATTACAATATGCATCAGCTTTATAATCGCCACTTTCTACTGCTTTTAAATACGCAGCTTTCGCATTTGGATTGCCTTGTTCGTCATTAAGGTAAGCCTGTTCAAAGGCACTCATTTTTTTTGGAAGCGATAAAATTTGTGGAGAAGGTTTTTCAAAAAGGTTTTGCTGGCCTTTATCTTCCATTTGTTGCTTTTTACTGCTTTTGGCTTTTTTATGGCCTAAGCGTACTGGCTTTTCTTTATGTAACTTAAATATGTTGCTCATGTTTTTTAATTGTTAATTATTAATTGACAATTGATAATTATTACGCTGTTTTCAATTCTTTTTCTTCAGTTTTAACTTTCTTTTTGCCAGTTGCTTTCTTCATTGGCTTTTTACTTTCTTTGGCCTGTTCAATGCTGTTTTTAAGAGCGGTCATAATATCAACAACTTCTTTTTCTTCTTCTTCCATCGTAACAATTTCTTCACCATCAATTTTAGCATTAATCATTTCACGCAGTGCGTCACCATAGCGGTCTTTTAACTCAATCTCAGTTAATTTTTTATTCATCGATGCTACGAGGGTTTCTGCAAGTTTCATTTCTTCTGAAGAAGGATCAGTTGTATTAATATCAGGGACTTTATTTATATCGCGGATTTCGTCAGGATAACGCAACTTGTAAAACATGATACCATCTTGTTCTGGGGCAATTAAGACAACATCTTCGCGGTCTCGCAAAACAACCCGGCCAATACCCATTTTACCCGTTTTCTTTAAAGTCTGCATCAAAAGACTATATGGTTTTGCTGCCACTTCGCCATCCGGACCAACAAAATATGGTGTATCAAACAAACTTGTATGCACTTCCTCGGCATCAACAAATCCTTCTATGTCAATCGCTTTTGTGCTTTTAAGTTTTAGTTTTTCAAAATCGGCAGGTTCAACAAGGACAAATTGTTCAGGTTCATACTGGTAGCCCTTTAAAATTTCTTCTTTGTTAAGCTGTTCTCCGCATTTTTTGCATTTTTTTTGATAGCCAACCATTCCGTTACAATCTTTATGCAGCTGATTAAACCGTACAGTCTGGCTGCTTTCAATGGCACCATAAACACGGATTGGAATTGTTACCAAAGAAAAACGAATATGACCTTTCCAAATTGCTCTCATGTTGACCTCAATCTGTTTTTTTCATAAATAATCAATATTGTCGTACAATATAAATTTAACGTGATACTTTAAATATTAATTCCTGTATCAACAGATTCACTTCATTTCTGTTTTGAAGTAACATAAACTGTTTCAACGAAGTATTCAACAATCCTTAAAATATCTTATCCATCGAGCAGATAATATTATTTTTGAAGCTATACCTTTGAAAATTTAGGAGATATATAAGATGCATAATTTTTATTTATTGATATCAATAATTGCTTTTCTATTTATGGCCTGCAGCGAAAGTTCATCACCTCAGGAAGAAGAAAAAGACATATTATTCGATTGCGGTTTAACTGGTAATGGCTATGAATCGGACAGTTATTTCGAGCTTGGTGATAAAAAATATAAAAAAAATATTTGTAATGAAACTTCCGAACCAGTCTTTACGGCTACAACTTTCACCCTTACTGTTGATAATAAGTCAGGAAATGACAGCCGCACTTTGTTGATCCAATTTGTGGGGTTTCCAAACCAGTTTACCGGAGAAGGGGTTTATTCTTATCCCAGTGGCTTGAATATTAGCATGATTGAAAAAATAGATGACCAGGTAAATGTAAAATATTCTAACCAGGCAAAAACCGGCTTGTTAATGGTAGATGTTCATGATATCGCAGCAGGCCTTTATCAGGGACGATTTTGGTTTTCTATTGAAGATGATGACTATACTGGTGCCTATAACATATCTTATAAATCCGAAGAATATGAAACTGTTATTACTGGCTCGGGATGGACACCGGCAGGATTTGTACAAGGTCTTGAGTATCGGGAAATTACACCTATAATTTCTTCTCGAGGTGGAAATACGCCTCTGTTTTATTATCAATCACGGGAGTATGATCCAATTTCAAATCTAACTTTGGATTTTAAGCTAGAAACATCTGGTTATACAAATAACGATTTTGAAAAATATTCTGATTATCCGCTTCAACCTTTTAATATCGACTTCCCCACAGAGTATGATCATCCAACTTATAAATCTCGAGACGGCCATTTGTATTCCACTTATACGCATGTAATGTGGGGACCCGGGAATGATATTTATGTTAGTTCTCCTCAAACAGAATATTTTAACTATGTTGAAGATAATCTTGTAATAATTGGAGATACATCCTGGACATATCATAGCGGAAGTGGTGATTTAGATATTAGCGCCTGGGGTGAGCATTTAGTTAGCGCCTGGGTGGCTGACAGGTCTTATATTGAAGATGGGCGAACACACGAATGGGAAACTGTACTGAGTATTAATATTCTTAACCGGCACACTTTCCTGGATCCGGGATACAAACCGGTGAGATATGATTTACGCAACTTTGTAAAGCCGTTTTACGATGATTGGCCTGCCCATTCATTAAATCCATTTGTTCATCATTTAGCAACTTTTGTACAGGATATTGATAACATTTTTGTGGTGTTTTTGGATAGTGTAGGTTTAAAAGCAGCAAAACATGAAAATGGTGTTTTCAATAAAATTGGTACCTTGCCTATGGGGTTTGAAAATGAACAAGACTGGAGACTGGAATTGTTAACATACGAAGATAAGCCTGTTTATGCCTGTTTTCGTCATGAAGACAAGCAAACACTTCGTATCTTGAAAATTGATATCACCGGCATTAACGATCTTGGCGAGTTTGTTTTACCCAATGGCCCGCTCCAGGAGTTTTATAAAGCAAATGACATAAGTATTAATTACGATGGCAATCATTTATATTTTGGTATTTGTGATCAGGAATTTGAACGTAAGCCTTCGGTCTTTCGCCTGGAAAATAACAGTTTACAACCTTTTGGGGAAAGAGGGTTTAGCAGCGTGCCATCATTTGCCATGGTTGCAATTACAACAGATGATGTTTATGCATTGATTAAGATGAATGAGACAAGCAATGAACTTGCTAAACAGGAAAAATAAATTTATCAGGTGAAAATGAAAAGTTTCTTTGGAAAATCCATTACACCATAAACAAGATAGTCATCTGCAGTTTCCGGGTTTTGATATTAGAAAAATTTATAATATGGATTAGGAAATTTCTAAATCATGCCGGAACCGCATAAAAACAGGTTCGCGCAAAGTACCATTTGGTGTGAGGGGAGCATATTGAACCTCGCACCAAAGTTAACTTTATTGAAGCTCTTGCCCAGTTTTTATTCCCGTTTCTTCTCGAAATTTATCCTTCAATTCAGCTGCGTCACCGTTTTTGTCCAGGCAATTTTTGCTTTAATATTTCCATCGGAATAAAACTAAACATACTTATGTTTGTCGGTTTACACTGCAATAAATATTCTTCAGGAAACCAATAAACGTCCGGATGACATAAACAAAGAGGGGATTAAGGAGGTTTTGCTTATGCTCTTTTTAAGCCGCACGTGATCTTTCCATTCTATTACCTACTTTTTTACACAGGTCAGCTTATGCAACAGCATACCTGTATTGTATTATCCATAAATGATTAAAAAACCGGAGGTTATTAATGAGTAATCTCAGTGTACAGCAATTCTCAGATGCCGTTACGCAATGGGCCGGAAGGCGTAATGGTCAGTTTAAATATAACTGGACTGTTAATGGTGGCTGGGAAGGTTGGATTCAGGTTGATTTAACAGCATATATTTTATCCGTGGATTCTCGAATTGAAATTTTGAGGGAACAATCAATCTTTACGTCTTCAAGAAAAAAGGTTGATTTACTTTTAAATGTTGATTTAGATACGGATTATCAAATTCCTGTTGAAATAAAAGCAGAATCCTTCTTTAACCGTAACCGTTTTGTTAGTGGTGTTAATGGCGATCTTAAAAAGCTAAATGATGAAAGAAACACTGATTTTAGCGAATCAACAAGTATAATGCTTGCCTTGCCATTTAGCCAGGGGGCAGTAGACAGGGTTTTATCAATCACCTGGGAAAATCATCGAATTTTCAGATCAATTTTCACTGGTGAAGTTGCCTGCCTGATGGCTGTTTGGACAGAACCTGATGGTTGGCTTAGAGCATAGTTTATTTTTTAAACATATAAACAAAGGAGCTTAACATGGCTGGAGAAAAAAAAGAAACGCAGTTATTAATTCCATCTGAAGACCCACATAATATTCAAGCAACCAAATATTATATTTTTAATGAAACTGGTAATATTATGATGGCATCAACAGAAGAAAATTCAAAAGACATAGAGCAATCGGTTAGGGATGTTTTTGCAGAAGTATCTGTTTTTTTTGCTGCAATGACCCGGGCAATAACAACTACTACAAACCCTAAAACTGATGAGCCATATTCAATTTATAATTATACGGCTCTGGAGAAAATTTTAGGTGGATCAGGCCTTTTTGCATGGGTAACAAAAGAAGATATTGAACACAAAACAAAATCATTTGGATTAACATTTAGTAAAGAACTAATTGAAGGATTGCTTGGTTTGGCCACGGGTGCTGGAGCATTATCGTTCGCACAGGGAATGCTATCATCAATAGGACAAGAAGGTTTAAAAATTGGTGCTGACACCTCGGACACAGATAGTTCTGTCGCAAATATTGTTTTTGTGTGTGAGTATCTTTTGGGCATGCCACTTGTGACTGTAATAGTTGTTTATATAAATGTACATGATCATAAAGCATCTTTAGAAATAGGCCCTTGTTTTAAGGCAGAAGAGGCGGAAAGCACATGGCATATGCACAAAGATACTTACCTATTTGTAACACCAAAATTTATCAAGCAATTTTCAAGCGATTTAGAATCAGTAGCAGAAAGTTCGGAGTTTGGTGAATTTGTAGAATATCTCAGATCTATTTTATTGGACAAGGTGCGTGTGACAGCAGTAAATAATGATGATGACACTCCTGTTTCTGGGACTTTGCTTACTCGTGGAAGTACATATAAAATTGTTGGCACAAACCTTGAGAATACAGTAAGTGTTAAACTGGGTGAAAGTGATGTTCTTGATATGGGTGAAGCTTCGGATACTCTTGTAAAGTTCACGGTGAAGGGTGATGCTCCTGAAACCGACGCGGCACCTATTGCTTTAATAGATGCTGAGGACAATGTATTAGGAAGAACCAGCGGATATGGAATTGGGACATCAGCAGCACCAACCAGGCCAAATGTAACTGGTAAAAAACCAGCAAAATAACACATCTAATTCATAGAAAGCCTGAATCATTTTTCAGGCTTTTTTATTTCTTAGGAAAACTACAAATCAAATCTAAAGCGCATAAAAACAGGTTCCCGCAAAGTTCCATTTGGTGTAGGGGATGCATATTGAACCTCGCACCAAAGTTGTGGTGAAAGCCAGGTGGTTACTTTCTCATCAATAATTTCATCTTCAATCAACTTAGACGCAGGATCAATTTTCTTTAATTCCGACAGAATTTCTTCCATCTGTCTGGCGCTCCAACCGGTTCCAACCTTGCCCAAATATTTCAGCCCGTCCTTTTCTTGTTTTGCAATATGAAGCGCGCCAAACAGGGCAGAGCGGTCACCTTTACCTTCAGTATAACCAATGATCAAACAATCAATCGTGTTGCGAACTTTAACTTTTGTCCACCCGCTGGTTCTTTTTCCGGGATAATAAAGACTGGTGTTATCCTTGGCCATAATTCCTTCCAGGCCATGTTCCTTTGCAGCTTTAAAAAGCCCGGGTCCATCTTCAATTGCCTGGCTCATACGGTAGTTGGATTCAGGTTTTATCGAATCTTCAAGCCATTCTCTTCGTTGCCATAAAGGTTCATTAATTAAAGGTCTGCCATCTAAATAAAGGCAATCAAATAAGTAGCAAACTGCAGGATGTTTTCTCCGGGCTCTTTCAATAGATCCTTCATGTTTTTGAAACATGCGCCGGATGACATCTTTAAAAAGGGGACGACCACTCTCATCAAGACAAACAATTTCGCCATCAAACAATGCGGTGGAAATACGAAAGGATTCTTCAGGCAGGCACAGTTCAGGAAATTGTGCAGTAATATCTTTTTGATTTCGGCTTAAAATTCTAACCGCACCATCTTCAATTGAAATCATGGCCCGGATACCATCCCATTTTACTTCATAGATTTGATCTTCTCCGACCGGAACTTTCTTGTCACTTTCAGCAAGCATCGGCAAAATGGGTTGATCCAGATAATCAATCTGCGGATTTTCCACACGCTCCAAAAGCCATTGATTATTGCCTGTATCATGAATTCTATATTCCGCGCTTAAGGCCTTACTTTGCAATCGAAAATAAAAACCGTTCTTTTTGGTCTTGCTGATTTGGTATTTTCCACGCGCATAAATCCACATGTCTCCACCGCCATATTCATCTTTTGGGATTGTGCCGTGAAAATCCAAATATTTTAACGGATGATCTTCTGTTTGAACGGCCAACCGTTTTATACCTGGTCGTGGAGGCAAGCCTTTGGGAACAGCCCAGCTTTTTAAAACTCCATCTTGTTCGAGCCTCAAATCATAATGCAAGCGTGATGCATGATGGCGGTGAACCACAAATGCATTCCCTTGTCCCGCAGGATATTCTTCGCCTGGCTCTGGCGTTTTAGTGAACTCACGTTTTTCTTTATATTTTTTTAATGAGCCGACATTTTTTGGTTTTCCTGCAGATACAGATTTTGTTCTTTTTGTATGAAGCTCTGTGCTGTATGCGCCAATGGATTCCCAGGCATCACCTTCTTCTAAAACCAGGTCTAACGCGTTGTGGATTGTATAATCTGAAATGGCTTTTGTTTGCTCCAGCTTTTCCCAGGTAATTGGCATGGAAACGGGTGCCTTGGGAAAAGCGCGTAAACTATAGGGTGAGATTATTGTTTGCGAGCCGCGGTTTCGATAAATATCGATTAGTACTTTTTCCGTTCGGGCGTTTTTCTGAATTTTTAATGTGGTAGTTTTTGGATATTTCTTTACAAAAGATTTACCGATTTCCAGGGTAGCCACGGCAATATCACCATAGCTGTATTTTGCTTCAATCGGTGCTACAATATGAACGCTTTTACGTCCGGTAGTTTTTACAAAGGGTATATAGCCATAGCTTTCCAGATGTCTTTTTACATCGAATGACATTTCAATAATATTTGAAAAGGGAAAGCCATCTGGTGGGTCGAGATCAAGTACAAAATAATCAGGTTTATCAAAATCCGGTTGCCGGCTCTGGGCCTGGTGGATTTCAATGGCAGCAAGGTTGGCCGTCCAAACAAGGGTAGCATCATTTATGGCAATGATATAATTCTTTTTCTCTTTACCAAGTTTTGCAGATTCAATCCAGTCCGGGGCATATTGCGGTTTGTTTTTTGTAAAAAAAGATTCGCTGTCAATTCCATCGGGGTAGCGAATAAAAGAAAGGGCACGGCCTTTAATATGGCGGAGCAGAGTAGGTGCAATCTTGAGATAATATTGAATAATCTCAGCTTTGACGATTTGATCATCCGGGTAAAGTGTCTTATCCAGATTGGTCAGGTCAATTTTGTGTTTGCCAATTTCAACAAGTTGTTTGTTTTTTGCCATGACTCAAAAGTACCATACTTAATTGATTTGAATATAAAAAAAATTCATTAAATAACCTGAGTTCGGTCAATCTGAAAACAATAGTTTGAATTTTTAATAGAGCAATATTTGCGCTACGTGGTATATAAATACACTACTTATGTTTCAATGAAAAAATAAAAGATTCTTATAGTCTATTGTTTTTTATGTGTTTAACTCGTTGGCACGTTTATTGACATATTGAGATCGGAATGTATAATCAAAAAGGATATTGATCATGCAAAATCAAAATTTAGTTTCGAGAAAAAATGGCTCCATGGATGAGCTGGTTTATATTTGCCATAAAAGATCGGGTTTATTTTGGGGAGGTTTCAAAACGGGCTGGATAAAAAACAAAGTACGCAGCCTAAAATTTCCAATAAGAGAAGCTGAGGATTTTCTCAAAAATATAAACTATGCAAGGATAATAAAATAAATATATTGAAAATTAAAAATATAAATAAGGAGAGCAAAGTGATGAAAGTTATGAAATCATTGTTAATATTAAGTTTTTTAAGTTTTATTTTAGTGAATTGTTCGGAATCAACATCTCCAACGCCAACGGAAGGCTCAATTAAAATAAGTATCAGAAATGGCTCTAGTACTTTCGCTAAAACGACTTCCACAATCACGATTACTGAAGCCCGTATTGTAATTGATGAAATTGAGTTTGAAAGCAGTCTTGGTGATTCATTGGATTTTGAGTTTGAACAGCCTTTTATTCAGGATTTGGTAAGCGGAAATAATCTCCATGAAATAGAGTCAGTTGAAGTCCCATTTGGCAGCTATAAAGAAACAGAAATTGAAATTGATGACCTTGACCCTAAAGATGGTGATGTGTATGCCCAGAATCCTGTGCTACAGGATATAAGTGTTCTTGTTAAAGGATTTGTAAATGGCGATTCCAGCGAGGCTTTTGTTTTTACAAGTGACATTGAAGCTGAACAGGAAAAAGAATTTGATCAACCGCTTGTTTTAGATGAAAACTCACCATCAACAAATATAGTTATTTCCGTTGATATTGCCGGATGGTTTATAAATGATCAGGGACAAGATTTAGATCCAAGGATATCTGAAAACCGCAGTATAATTGAAGATAATATTGAAGCTTCGTTTGAAATCTTTGAAGACGAAGATGATGATGGTGAAGATGATGATTAGAATTTACACAAAACTTAACTTTTAATTCAAAAATGCCTGGGATTCTATTCACGGCTTTTTTTATTAGTAAATTATATACATAGCATTTTTTGTTTTATTGTATTCAAGAAAGATGCTAATTTAGCATTATGAAAAAAGATAAAATATTCTCCACACCAACGGATCCACTTGTAAAATTTACATTTGATAAACATGTGGCCGATGTTTTCCCGGATATGATTGAACGGTCGGTTCCAGGTTACACAACCACCATTGCTATGATTGGTGTATTGGCCGGCCAACATGTAACATCTAATTCAAATTGTTATGATTTAGGGAGTTCGTTGGGTGCGGCAACATTGGCTATGCGTCATCATATAAACCAGGAAAATGTAAAAATTATTGCGGTGGATAATTCGCTGGCAATGATTGAAAAATCCCAAAAAATTATTGATCGTGATCCTTCATCCACTAAAGTTGAACTGGTTCTTGATAATATCTTGGATATTGAGATTGAGAATGCCTCGGTTTGTGTGCTGAACTTTACCCTGCAGTTTCTAAAACTTGAAGACCGAAAAAAAATGATCCAAAAAATATATGATGGATTGTTACCCGGTGGAATTTTGGTTTTATCTGAAAAGATAGTTTTTGATAAATCTGATGAACAGAAAAGCCAGGTTGAGTGGCATCATGCTTTTAAAAAAGCCAACGGTTATAGCGATCTTGAAGTTGCCCAAAAACGCACAGCTTTAGAAAACGTTCTCATCCCGGAAACACTGGATAAAAATAAAGAACGCTTATATGAAGCAGGATTTGAAAAAGTGAACCTCTGGTTTCAATGTTTTAATTTTGTTTCGCTTGTTGCAGAAAAGTAAATAATTATTCGGTTAAAAATCAATTGACTTTTGAGGTTCTTTTTTACTTAGTTCAAGATATTTTTTTTGGTCATTTTTTATTACAATAATTTTATTTATTTGATCTTCAAATAACTCATGTAAAATTGAATTATTAATCTGAATCTTTTTGGGCTCTTCAAATTTTGTTGTGAAGTACACACGCACCGCCTCATCTTCAACATGAATCTTGTCATAATTTAGTTTTAATTTTTTGTCGTTGATTAATATCTCTACCTTGGACTGGCAATATTTATTTACTGCATTTTCATATTCTATGTTAATTACACTTTTCTTTACAGCCCGGTTTAAATCATTCTTATCAATTTTAATTTGAATTTCAATCAAATCAGAAGCTTTATTAAATTGTATCCATGTATAGCTAAAAAAGAAATCATGTGCCTGGATATAACTTACTCCCAGAAAAATGAGTAGAATAAAGTATTTTTTGTTATTCATGGTTATCCTTGGATAAAGTGATAGGTCTATGATTGTATTTTTGGTATTGCATATCAAATGATAGTTAAGAAAAAACAGGTTTTTATTAACAATTAAATTAACGGTTATATGCTAACTCTTGAAAAACTCATTTCGAACTATAGAAATCCGGATCTAATTAACTTTCTCCAAAAATTTGATGAAGAAAAAAACAATTATTTTTCACAAAAATATCATGGCGATTTTGAGAAATGGGAGGCAGCGCTAAGGAAACTGCATCAACTTTTCCCAATTGAGAACGAAAAAAACAATTTTGATATTTCGTCGGATAGAATAAGGATTAGTGACAAAAATAATCTGAACGATGATGATGCAAAAGAATTTACAGCTGCCCTGAAACAATTTATGCCGTGGCGAAAAGGGCCCTATGAAATATGCGGCATCAATATTGATACGGAGTGGCGTTCCGATTGGAAATGGCAAAGGCTGCAAAATCATATTTCAGATTTGTCCGGCCGCAATGTGTTGGATATCGGCTGTGGAAATGGCTACCATTGCTGGCGTATGTTGGCTTCCGGTGCGAAATCGGTTTTAGGCATAGAACCAATGCTTCATTTTGTAATGCAGTTTAATGTGGTGAAAAGCTTCTTACCTTTTGACAATATTGAAATTTTGCCTTTACGGATTGAGGATTTACCAAAGAATCTAAAGGCTTTTGATACCGTTTTCTCTATGGGCGTTTTGTACCACCGTCGTTCACCGATTGATCATTTATATGAATTGAAGGAGCTGACGCAAAACGGTGGAGAAGTGGTTCTGGAAACACTTGTTATTGATGGTGAAAAAGGGGCAACGCTGGTCCCTGATGGCCGATATGCAAAGATGCGAAATGTCTGGTTTATTCCATCTGTCTTAACTTTAGAAAGCTGGCTTAAGCGCTGTGGTTATAAAAATATACGCCTGGTGGATGTAACGAAAACATCGATTGAAGAGCAGCGCGTAACTGAATGGATGGAATTTGAATCGCTTAAGGAATTTCTGGATCCTACAGATTTAAACAAGACAATCGAAGGGTATCCTGCACCAAAACGTGCAATATTTACTTGTACAACTTAAATGCCCGGATCAGCAATGATTAAATTAATACTAAAATATTTTGCTTTAATTTTCTCATTACTTCTTTGCGTGATTTTTGTCTGGGCAATTTGGGAACATAACCGTAACCATCTTGCTGCGCTGGACTTTGGTATTAATGAGATAATTGAGACCAGCAACATCTCTAGCCAGGATTCAATTTATGGTGAACCCCGTGAATACCAGGAAGTAAACTTATCCGGATCTGCCGGTAATATTAAAATTTATATCAGTCTTCCTTTAATAATTCCTAAAGAGGGTTTACCTGTAATTTTAATTCTTGGCGGGTTACAAATTCGCCGTTCAAATTTTTCCCTTATCGAAAATCCGGGAAATAATGCCATAGTCATTTATAAATATCCTTACGATGATTCGGGCTGGTACGACGGTACAGCCTTGTTGGAAATTCCCAAAATCAGAAACGCTGTATTATCTGTTCCGGCGCAGGTTGTGGAAGTTGTTAAGTGGCTAAAGGAAGAAAGCTGGTGTGACCGACGAAGGGTAAGTATAGCCGGATATAGTTTTGGCGCTTTATTTACACCGGCTGTTTATCGTTTGGCTAATAAATATAGTGTGCAATTATCGTATGGTGTAATTGCCTACGGTGGTGCGGATATTTATTTGATGCTAAAAGCCAATCTAAAAAAGAATAATTTTTTTACACGCGAAATAATCGCCCTGTTGGCTTCAACTGCTATTTTTAGTGTTGATCCTGAAAACCATCTACATCATCTGAATAATGAATTCCTGGTTATAAACGGAAACCAGGATAAACAAATCCCGGAGGAAAGCTGGTTACTATTACACAATTTATTACCCGAACCCAAAACTGTTTTAATTCTGGATGATGGACATATGCATCCGCGCAAACCGGAACTAACCACTAAACTTGTTAACATAAGCAGAGATTGGCTAACTGAAAAAGGTGTGATTAATCATTAAGGCAGAGATTGGAAAGAGTCGAACCATTCAATCATACCCAAAACCGCCGGCAAACCTGCAGTACTGTGGGTTCCGCCTTCAATTGTAACTAATTCAATTTGTGTAGCACCATTTGTTAATAAAGTATCTTTTGCTGTTAGGGCATTTTGAAAGGGCACAGTTTCATCTGCATCTCCATGAAAAAAACGAATCGGTGCAAAAGGTGTCCAATCCAAAAGTGTGTTTTCCTGAAATGTGGCGATTACAGTGGTATCTGTCCTGTTTAAAAAACCTGTTATAAAATCATCTTTTAACAATAGAGAAATTGTTGTTGGCAATTCATTGTTAATTTCAGAATAGGACATGCTGCCGTCAAAAAAGTTATGCATTCTTCCTGAATAAGCATCTGTAAATATGTCGTCTAACCGGTCCCATTGATAAATTTCATCATAAGCTGTAAAAAGGTATGCAATGTATGTGGGTGACTGATACTCAGTTTTTTGTAAGATTAAATCAGCTGTTCCAAGCAAATCGTAAGGTCCGGCCATTGGTGCAACCGCTGTTATGTTAAATTGGCTGTACTTCTGTTCAATCTCTTTTTGTGTGGCCAAAGTCGCATAACCTCCCTCAGAATAACCGCCAAGAAAAAGCTGCTCATTTAAAACAATGTTATTGTCCGCACAATAATTTTTTGCGGCCACAAGAAAATCAATTACGCTAATTGCCAAAGATTTGGCGTGAACATATGGATGGATTTCAGTGGAGACCCCAAAACCGGGATAATCGGGAACGCAGGTAACATAACCCTTCGATCCTGTAATTAAGCCGCTTACACCTTCAATAGAACTAATGGCGCTAACTGATGCTACGGATGTTCGTTTTGTTTCAGTGCCGTGCTGAATGCTAAGCAGTGGGAAAACTGAAGACGATACGGGAACAAGCAAAGCACCGGAAGCTTCGATTAATTTGCCATTTACATCGCTGGTTTGGTAAGTAATACTTACAGCTTTAACCGGGTATTGCAGGTTCATATCTTCTGTAATTCCAAACAATGTTAGTGCAAACTGTATTTCATTTACGCTGTATGTTTGCAAATTTTTGGATTCAATTATCTCGCCGCGTTCGTAAGTCTCTTTTGATTGTGTACTACTTTCTTCACTACAACCAATAAAGATGGTAATTAAAATTATTGATGTAATTTTTATCGTTGTTGATTTAATTAACATAATGTGCCTTTTGGGGTTGGAATAAGTTGTTTCTACGATTCTAATTTTCTTTTGTTTAATCTCTTATCCTTAAATAATACAAATATTTGTCTTGAAAATACATTCGTAATAATTTTAACTATTTGTGAAACTTGAAATGATTTGCTTCTTTATTTTGTTTGAATCAAATATTTTTAGTTACAAAAATCAGCTTAATGAATATTTTAACAAAATGAAAAAAGAACTTATCACAAAAAGATTAAGACTTATACCGGTTAAGAATCAGGATTTAGATTTTCTCTTTTCTTTCTTGCGTAATGATAATATCAAGAAATATTTATGTGATAATAGAAATGTTGAAAAGGCATTCGTGAAGAGTATAATCTCTAACAGCGATATTTTATTTGATAAAAAGGGAATTGGGTTGTGGTTAATAAATTCTTTGGACAAACTATCGCCAATTGGTTTCTGTGGTTTTTTTGAGGACCAACTTTTAGAATTAATATTTGCAATCCATCCGGATAATCAAAAGCATGGATATGCTACGGAAAGCGCTTCAAAAGTAATTGAATATTTTAATCAGCTTGATTTAATTGATGAGATTTATGCGAAGATTGACAAGCCAAATATAGCTTCACATGTTGTAATTGCTAAAATGGGAATGAGTGAAATTAACGAAGAAAAAAATCAGATAACAGGTGGCGATATTAAAGTGTATAAAATGATGTGAGGGAATAATTATGAAAAAAGTTATAATTCTATTTTTACTGTTTTTCGGGTTATCAGAAGCAGATAGCTGGCTTGATCCTGCATATGGTTTGTGGGGAGTTGGCGCTGTAAGCCGTGACAGGAATTACACAGGAGTTGATGTTGATATAACGCCGGGTCTTTTTATCTTTGGTGGTTTTGGGCCGATCTTTATTGAGGCAAACCGCATTGGCTATTCATTTTACCGCGATGGAACATACTTTGCTTCCTTTGCTGCCCAAATCCGGTCGCATCAATATCGCACAAAAGAGGATAATCTATTTGGAGAGAGAAAAAGGGCGATTGAGGCTGGTGTCCAAATTGGTCGTCGTTTACCTTCAAATTTCTCTACACGTTTAGCCTTTTTGCATGATGTTAGTGGTGCACATAAAAGTTGGGAACTGGACTTACAGGTATTTCGTCGAAACTTTATTGGATCGATGCGATTGTTAACAGCGGTTGGAGTTCAATATCAAAATAAAAAATTAGTAGATTATTATTACGGAACTCCAAATTACTCCCCGGAAAGCTCTTTTGTGGGCGAGCTTGAAATTATCGCAACTTATCCAATTGGAAAGATTGGTATTTTTGCGGGGACAAGAATATATGTGTTTGATGGTGAGGCAGAGGATAGCCCAATAAGCAATGGAAACCGTGTTAATCAATTTTTTGCCGGGTTAGGTTATAATTTTTAAAAGTTGAAAATATGTACATGTTTTATTATGTTGTGTACATGTTTGGATCAAATTAACAATGAGGTAGAAAGGTGAGAACAATAACATTGACATCATTAAGGGAAAAAATCTTTTCTATTTTTGATGAAGTTTCTGAAACTGGCAAACCTGTTTTTGTAAAACGCAAAGGTCATTTAATAAAAATTGACCTTGTCACGCCACAATCACGAACTGAAAGGCTATTTGAACAGCCTTTTAAAAAAGATGCAATTAATGGCGATCCAGAAGAGTTAATTGATTATAAAGCCTGGGAATGGAATGAAAAAATATGAAGCTATTTCTTGATACTCATGTAATTATCTGGTTATATCAAAGAAATAAAAAACCATTTTCAAAAAACGCCTTAAAATTACTCGATCTAGCAGAGCTCTATTTTCCATCAATTTCATTTTTAGAAATTAGTTTCTTAAATCAACTGGGAAAAATAAATTTCACTGCAATAGAAGCTCAATCTGATTTGACATCAAATGTAAATATTGTTTTTGCCCGAACTGACACATTTGATCTTTCAAAAGAAGCAAGCACAATGGTTTGGACACGAGATCCATTTGACAGGTTAATAACAGCTGAAGCTTCTTTTCATCAAGCAAAACTTTTGACAAAGGACAAATTGATTTTAAAAAACTATGACAATGCAACTTGGTAGTATAATAAATTCAAATAAATTTTTTAAAATATTTCCACCGGTCTTTGTAATCCTATTCATTTCAAGTTGCAGCTTTCAAAAATCCAATAAAAAAAATATTATCCGGCAGGGAGAGGCTGGGAGTTTACAATTATCGGCAACTGCCAGTCATGATACTATTACTTCACCTCATTTGGAAGACCTCCGTTTTTATATCACCCTCAAAAATAAATACCCATTTCCTGTTCAATCATTAAAATATTTAAGTTTTCTGGAGTGTAATGTTTTAAAAGATGGCAAATATTTTCACACCGTCTCCAGTCCAATCGAACCGGTAAAAGAGTTGACTCCAATGTGGCAGGAGATATTTCCGGCAGATACATCAATCACAATTACAGTTTTTGTTGATATCGAAAAAATAGCCAGAAAAAAAGGGCATAAAAAACACACGGGGCGTTATTCAATTCAAGGTGTTTGAAATACAAGTACAAGCTCAATAAAATTTTTAAATCAGCTTTGTAACTAAAGTTACTGACAATACTTTTTTCATTTTTTATTATTAATCATTCAATTATTCAAATAATAAACAGAAGGGATTAATATGAAGAATGTAGGTAGCGCTGATAAAATTATCCGTATTGTATTAGGTGTTGCTATTGGTGCCTGGGGAATTTGGGCGCAAAGCTGGTGGGGACTTGTTGGCCTTCTTCCTTTGGGAACTGCTTTTATGGGTTTTTGCCCGGCGTACTTTCCATTTAAGTTAAGCACCATAAAGAAAAAGTAGTTTTATTTCAGGGATTGGCACATGCTGATCCCTTCTTCATCCTTTTACTCTTATTTCTGTTTCCTCAAAAAAAGAAGTTTGTTCATTAATTGAACTATTACCAATCTTCACTTATATTCCACACACAAAACACATAAGACTGGTTTATAAAATGACTCCAAAATACGTTCTGATTATTTTCTTTCTATTTGTAAATTACTCGTTCTCCCAACTTGATACTTTGAAAAGCCAATGGCCTGTAACTCCACTGAATTCCTCGCATGGGATAAATGGAGGATTTAGTGAATTTAGAAACACGCTCGATTCGGACCATTTTCATAATGCTGTGGATATTGGCGAACCTGATGGTGAACCATGCTATTCTGTATTTGATGGTGAGGTTTTTACAATTGGTAACAGCGGTTCTAATTCATATGTACGGGTAGCAACTCAAATAAATGGCAAATGGAAACACCTTACTTACCTGCATATCGAACCAAACCCAAGCTTGGAGGTTGGTGATCCTGTTCAAAAAGGGGTTACAATTTTGGGAACAATTTATCCCGGAATGGGACATGTACATCTTGGCGAAAGGGAACTGGTTTCCGATAAAAGCTCCAGTGGCGCATATATCAATAATATTAGAAACAATGGTGGCCTTACACCATACAATGATCCTTATCCCCCGATAATTTACAGAAACTCACTCAAGTTTTTTATGGATGGAACAAATACGCAACTTCCGGCCCATGGTTTAACCGGAAAAGTGGATATTCAAATAAAGATTGAGGACCATAATGGTACGACCAGCAGTCAGACAAATAATGGCACTTATTTGGCCGGCTTCAGAATATGGAGTGCAGACACAACCACGATAGTTTTTGAACCTAATGACGCCGGGGTAAAATACCGTTTTGATAAAAAGCCTTATAACAGCAGCGTGCACCAGGTTTTTGTAGAAGATCTGGCAACTTTAAGTAATCCCGTATATTGGTTGACAAATGGCACTGGTGCAAGCGGCATCAATCAGACTTTGGAAGTAAATAATAATTATTTTAATACAACGTTGCTGGATACAGGTGATTATGTTTTACAGATTTTTACAGAAGATACGCGAAGTAATAAAGACTCAGAATATTTTCCAATTTTTATTACAGACCAGGATCTTTCTGCACCTAAAACTCCCGAATTGAATTTTGTTCTAAACACTGATTTGAAGAAATCTGTTCATATTTCATGGACAAAAAACAGCGAAAAAGATCTTGCCGGTTACCGACTATACTATTCCTTAAACAGTCAGCTTTCTGCGTGGGAGTTGGCCGCTAATGAAACGCAACTGACCAAAGATAGCACCGAGTTTTTTATTGAATCATCTTCTGAATTTGTTGTTCCGCCTGCTCAGGATGTTTATTATTTTCGTTTAACGGCAGTAGATACAAACGGCAACGAGAGCGGTTCTGGCGATAAATATGCCAGGTCTTCTTTTACGGATGGAACCAATTTTCCGACGGCGTTAATAGTAAATGGTTTTACAAGATATGGTGGTTCCGGAAGCTGGCAAAACCCGGTTCATTCTTTTGTTAAATCGTATTTTGAGCCCTTGTTAAATTCTGACAGTGTAGTTATTTCATCATGTTCAAATCAGGCGGTTATCGATGGCAAAATCAATATGGGCAATTATAATTTTGTTATTTGGTTTGTCGGAGATGAATCGACAGCTGATGACACTTTTACGCCCACAGAACAATCAAAAATAAAGGCTTTTCTTGAAGCAGGCGGGAAGCTGTTTGTTTCAGGTTCTGAAATTGGCTGGGATCTGGAAGAAAAGGGCTCAGACGATGATATCAGTTTTTACCATAATTATTTTAAGGCCCGGTATTTTGATGATGGAAATACGAGTATGTCACCTGCCAAAGGAACGGCCAGCACTATGTTCAACAATGTTCAACTAAATTTTGGCCAGGTTTATGTAGAGGATTATCCGGATGATATTGGCATAATAAATGGCTCGGAGGCAATTTTATATTATAATCAAATTCGCTCCGGTACAAATTACCGTAAAGCGGGAGTGGCCTATACGGGAACGTTTGGTCAAAGCCAGGAGATTGGTCAAATTGTTTATATCTCTTTTCCGCTTGAAACTGTCAGTTCATTGGATCAGCGCTCATCTTTTATGACAACGCTTTTACAGTACTTTGACATTATCTCAGATATCGAAAACCGGCAGGAAATAATTCCCGGGAAATTGAGTCTATCTCAAAATTTTCCAAATCCGTTTAATCCACAAACAACCTTCAAAGTTTTTGTACCGAAAACGCAAAAAATAAAAATTACAATTTTTGATTTGTTGGGCAGGCGGGTTAAAAATATTACTAATAAGCAATTTACAACCGGTGAATATGAATTTACCTGGGATGCTGGCTCTCAGGCAAGTGGGTTTTATATAGTTGAACTTAAAACCGGCAAAACCCGGTACACCAGAAAAATCTTATTACTAAAATGATGGGGCAATGAGTTGATGAACTTTATAAAAAAAGTATTTCAAAATGGACCACTTTATGTGGGATTGTTTTTTATCATTTCCGGAATTTCTATTGCACAAGAGATTGATGATTTTTCTGTCAATAAAGAAATCAGCGGAGATGCACAAAACCACAAGGAAAAAAACACAATAACATACACAGTAGAAAAAAATCAAAAAGAAATTTACAGCATTACAAATAGCCTGGACTATGATGCACCTGTACCAGAATTTATTGTTTTTGAAGATGGTGCCGGTGTTATGGTTAGTTCATTTGATGCGTCTTTAACTTTTTTTGATAACCTAGGAGAGAAGATTGTAAAACTGAAAATCAATAAAGAGTTAAAAGCCATTTATGAAAGATCGATATATTCAGCGATTGATGAAAATAACCTTTTAATTGCTTTAAGCCAGCCCGGCCTGGATTATTCTTTGATTCAAATTTATAATGAAAAGGGGGTTTTGTTAAACGATTGGAAAATTGAAAATGAACACGTTAATGGTTTGCAGTTTGCGAAGTCGCAAAATATTCTGGCTGTCTCAAGTTACAGTTGGGGTAGCGGATCCATTTCAAAAAATACACAGTTTTTTAATCGAACCGGCGATCTCCTCCAACAGTCAGGAAATAATTTTTCTTCCGGAAGCTTTGTAAAAAATGGCGAGGCATTTTCAGGTTATCGCAAACATTTATACTTTTTATATGATCTCACAAAAAAAAGTACTGCATTCGAGTTTATTTCAAAAAACGATATAATTATTACCGCAGAATATAAATCAGATGAAATAATTATTGTTACTACGGAAGCCCCGGTCCTCAATAACGGAAACTGGTATTACATAAATCCCACAATCAAAGTTTTCTCAAAAGAAGGAAAAGAAATATCGAGCCGAAATGAGAAAACGCAGCCATTTTCTTCTTTTAGCCTGGAGCAAAAAGACGATCGGATTTTTTTTAAGACAAACACTGACATGATTTTAGTAAAATAAGTTTTTACTTAAAGCGAGGTCGATGATGAGAGCTTCATTTTTTATCATATTATTTCTTTTTTGCAGCCCCCTTTTTGCAAACGATCCAATCCGCCCTGTTAATACATATTCCATCGTTGCTTATGATTCTGTAGCAGGTGAAATGGGTGTTGCGGTTCAGTCACACTGGTTTCAGGTAGGTACAGTTGTTAGCTGGGCAGAGGCTGGTGTTGGCGTTGTTGCCACACAATCTTTTGTTGAAATTTCCTATGGACCACTCGGTCTGGAGTTAATGCGTGCCGGGAAAACAGCACCGGAAGCTTTGGAAGCACTCTTAAAAATTGATCCGCAAAGAGAAGTGCGGCAGGTAGCCATGGTTGATGCAAATGGAAATGTGGCCGTTCATACAGGAAAAAATTGTATTCGTGAAGCCGGGCATAGCAAAGGAAAAGGATTCTCTGTTCAAGCGAACCTGATGGAAAAAAGCAGTGTTTGGCCGGCAATGGAAAAAGCCTATCTTGAAACAAAAGGAGATTTATTATCAAGATTGATGGCTTCTTTGGAAGCTGCAGAAGCTGAAGGCGGCGATATTCGCGGAAAGCAATCTGTGGCAATCTTGATTGTTCCGGTTAAAACCAAAGGACAACCGTGGCGTGAAAAGCTGGTTGATTTACGAATCGATGATCATGCCCAGCCATTGAAGGAAATAGCCAGGTTAATCAAAATCCACCGTGCTTATGAGCACATGAACAAAGGCGATGAGTACATGGCCATCGATCAAATCCAGAATGCTTTAAAAGAGTATTCTTTCGCCAATAAATTATACCCCGAAAATGTTGAAATTTTGTATTGGACTGCTGCAACGATGGCTGGTGTTGGTAAGGTTGAACAGGCGATGCCCTTGTTTAAGCAGGTGTTTGAAAAAGAACCCGTCTGGAAAGAAGTTACCAAACGTTTACCTGCTGCTGGTTTATTACCCAATGATCCTGAATTAATGAAACAAATTTTAGGTTCTGATAAATAAAAATATTAAACAGATTTAAATATTTGGTGATATAACAGCCTCAAACCCCAATACTTTTTTTTGATACAATTTGAAAATATATTTGGAAAAGAATATAGATTTTGTTAAATAGAGACCGACCGGTCGGAAAAATCAGAGTAGGGAATGAGTAAAGGACAATCAACACGGGAAATAATAATCGAGAAGGCAGCGTCCATTTTTAATAAAAATGGTTTTGCCGGAGCATCTTTATCTGAGCTGATGAATGCAACAGGTCTAAAAAAAGGCGGGATTTATAATCATTTCAAAAATAAAGATGAGATAATGTTTGAAGCTTTTGATTACGCTATAAAAAAGTTTAATCGCCAAATTTACCAGGCTTACAAAGACAAGGAAACGGCACTTCAGAAATTGTATGCAATAATTGAGTATTATAAAACGTACCCGCTTAACCCGGTAATTGAAGGTGGTTGCCCAATAATCAACACAGCGATTGATTCCGATAATACCCACCCGGCTTTAAAGGAGCGTGTAAAAGATGTTCTTAATAAGTGGATTGAAAATTTAGAGTACATCATTAAAAAAGGGCAAAGTCTCGGTGAATTTAAAGAAGAAGTAGATTCATACAAATCTGCTGTTTTGATTGTCACTAATATGCAGGGCGGTGTACTTATAGCCAGGAGTTTCGAGAAAAATAGTTATATGGAAATTATTGTTGATCAGCTTTATAAATATGTAAACGATAATTTAAAAATTTAAAAAAAATTACATTTTTACAGACCGATCGGTCTTGATGGGAGTTTGTTATGCAAGTGATTGTATTAAAGATATTTCAAATCTGGTTTAAATTAGTTGAGACTGTTTTGCCGGTTATTGCCAGGAAATGGTCAGTAAATTTGTTTTTTTCACCAATGCGATTTAAGCGGCCTTTTAGAGAAGAAGCCTTTGTTAAAAAAGCCCAAATATCCAAAATTCCTTTTCAAATCAATTTAACCGAATTATACAACCTGGAGTGGGCAAAAGGAAAAGTTTTAAACAAGCAATTTAACCAAAATACGGACAAAACTTTTTACACTTTGTATGAACTTGGCGAAGGCCCGGTAGTGCTTTTGGTACATGGCTGGTCAGGTAGAGCTTCTCAAATGGGAAGTATTGCAACTGCTTTGGCAGATAAAGGGTTTAAAACAATAACATTTGATGCCTTTGCACACGGCAGCTCTCCGGGCAAGCAGACTACCGTTCTTGAATTTGTAAAGATTATAAAAAACATCCATGAAAAGTTTGGGCCGTTTGAAGCAATTGTTGGACATTCGTTGGGCGGAATTGCAGCAGGCAAGGCCATAACAGAAGGGGTGGAATGTAAAAATTTAATTACTATTGGATCTCCAACGACGATGAATTTTATTTTAGAGGCATTCGGTAAAATTATAAACGCCTCTTCAACTACACAAAACTATATCAAGACTTTTGTAGAAAAGTATGCACGGGCCAATGCAAGTGAATTTTCGTTGACTAATATCGGGCAAAAGCTTTCTGTACCCGGTTTGCTTATTCATGATAAAAATGACACGGAAGCAGAGTATGATCAGGCTTTGTTATTTGAAGAAATGTGGCCTCAAGGGCGTTTGGTTACAACGGAAGGTCTTGGTCATTCCCGAATTTTACGCGATAAAAAAGTATTGGAAATAATAACTTCATTTGTTTCTTTACCGGTTTATTCAGAAGAGCCCATTCTCTAATAATAGCTTTCCAGTTTTTAACTCACCCATTTTTGAGGATGGCAAATAGCATATTTTATGCAACTATTCTCGTTTTCCATACGTTACCGTATTTTTTTCTTGCAATTGATTTTTGTTTTTGTTAACATACGCAAGCGTACGGAAAATGGAACAATAAATGCCAATAAAGAAAGTAACAAAAAAAGACTGGCTTTGGGCCGGTATAAGCTTTTTCTCAAAAGGTGGGATAAATGCACTCAATGTGGAAAAAATGGCCAAAGCTCTGAAATGCACAAAAGGCAGCTTTTACTGGTACTTCAAATCCCGCGATGATTATATCATGCAGCTTATTGATTTGTGGGCAGCTGATGGAACAGAGTCTTTTATTGATGACGCAGAAACAGCCGAAACCCCACAAGCCAAGCTCAAACACCTCATTACAGAAGTACTCAAAGATCGTCGTGGCGCTGATTTTGAGTTTTATCTACGGCATCATGGACAAAAAAATCCGGCTGTTAAAGAACTGATCGAAAAAACAGAAAAGCGGCGTATTTCTTTTATGGCGCATTTACTGCAGGAAGCACAAGTCGCAGATTATGAAGCGAAGGCAGAAATAATCTACTATTATTATTTGGGCTGGTACGAGCATAATAAACATTTCACGGCACCCGATGAGGTTATTAATCAAGAGTTGCGAAAGATCGCCCTGATTTCCGGGCTTGAGTGGATGAGCGATTAAAAAGCGGGAAGGAGAAAAATGGATTTAGTGAAAGACTGGAAAAGAGTGAGATTACATTTTAACAAGAGTTTTAGATCAAGTCTCCATGTATCAATTGCATCTGTAGACTCGGAAAATAATCCAACAGTTACGCCGATTGGTTCATTATTTTTAAATGGGAACCAAACAGGATTCTACTTCGAGAAATTTCCAACAAAACTCTCTCAACATGCCAAATCGAATAAAAATGTCTGTATCCTGGGTGTGAATAGTGGACGTGGGTTTTGGCTAAAATCTCTGCTTGATGGAAAGTTTAGTACGTATCCTGCTTTAAAACTTTATGGACAGATGGGAGAAAAAAGGAAAGCCACTGAAAAAGAAATCAATCGCTTAAAAAGGCGTATGCGACTGACAAAGATGTTTAAAGGCCACAAATACTTGTGGGGAAAGAAAATGGATATGGTTCGTGAAATATCATTTTCCAAAGTTGAAATAATAAATCTTAGAGAAATGACAAAAGAGTTGTGAGTTATTATCATTTTCATTGAAAGGAAAAAAAGTGATAGAACAAATATTAATTATTGTTGGTGCTGGGATATTTGGAATTTTAGGGAGCGCCCATTTATTATTTACTTTTTTTACGGATAAATTTCTGGCCCGGAAAGCTGAAGTTGTAAGTGAAATGAAAAATACAACTCCAATTTTAACAGATCAAACTACCATGTGGAAAGCCTGGATTGGTTTTAATGCGAGCCATAGTTTGGGTGCCATAATATTTTCTTTGTTGTATTTAATACTTTCAATATTTCACATGGATTTATTTTTTACAACAACAACTTTTATCTGGCTCGCAGTAGTGAATAGTATATCTTACTTATTTCTTGCGAAGCGATATTGGTTTAAAGACCCTTTTATTGGAATTCTTATTGCAACATTTGTCTTTTTTTTAGCAGCAATTTTAATCGAAATAAAAATGGTATAAAGGAATAGGAATGGAACGCAGCGATTCTGAAAAAAAGAACATACTTTTGCTTATTGGTGGTTATATCAATTACATGATTGCCGTTTTGCACATTGTGGGTCTGTTGTGGGCAGATTGGATGTTCAGGGTAACAGGTATCGAAAAAGATATGGCTGAACTTGCAGAAATTCATGTTTCTCTGCCTTACCTTTTAACAATTGTTGTTGCAGTTTTCTTTTATCTTTTTGGCCGATATGCCTTGTCTGCAGCGGGTTCTGGCAAAAAGCTTCCTTTTTTAAAGATAGTAAATTATTCTATCGCATTTATCTATCTGCTGCGAGGGATTGGTGAATTCTTTTATGATAATTTGAATGATACGAGTTCTGTTTTGGAAACAAGTTACTCGATGATTTCAATAATTGTTGGTTTACTATATCTGGTTGGCACATACCAGGTTTTTAATTCACATAAATCAAAATAAAAAAGGCGGTTATTCAAAGTTTCTGATTACCGCCTTCTCATATTTAGCAATTCACTAATTCAGTATTTCTGTTTTACTTGAACGTATCTGCAGAGTTAATAATATTCACAGATTTAACATTCAGCTTATAATTAGCCACTTCATCATCTTCAGCCAACACTTCTTCCGGTAAACCGGATTTAACCAGGTTGGAATAGCTCATTGGTGATGCTTCATTCTCAAGCAGGCTTTTTGCTAACGGACCGGCTTCACTTTCATCCGTTACAATAGTGACAAACATATTTTCAGTTGGCCAATATTTTTTGATGGCCTTATTTACATCAGCTAAAGTTAGTTTTGAGAGTAAACCGTCAACTTCTTTCAGATAATTTGTTCTGCCATAAAAACGAGAGTCCATTAACCAGCCCAATTGTTGGGCAGGAGTTTGGGCATACAATTTTATGTAACTGCGTAGAAAAGTACGGGTTTCTTCAAAAGACTTTTCATCCATGCCATTGGCAATTAGCAAATCAAATTCACGGATGGCCATACGCAAAGCAAAATGAGCATGTCCAACTTTAATATCAGCCAACTCTTCATATTGTCCTTTTAGCTGCTTGGCGATTTGAACAGGCCTGATCCAGATAGAGAAATAATTTGAGTGGCGCGGAACTCCGGAAGGTGGCAACATATTACCACCACCATTATCATACCATTCTATGTAAGAGTAATCACCATAGTTCATAGAGCGTGTTTCACGTATTTTTTGATACAGACGCGAGTAGGACTTGCGGTGTTCGCCCATCCAGGAGTTGGCAACCATCATAGCCGCAAAATCATCATCCGAGCGGGTAATAGCCAATGGAGCTCCTGTAAAAATAGCCGAGCCAAATGCACCTTGTTTGGAAATAATTTCAACCTCAATACCTTTTGGAGTCCGGGCTTTGCCATTTATAGGGATAATTGGATTTATGTCCGGTAAAGTAGCCATATCTTTTTTAAGCTGAGATAAGAAATCGGCTGAATATTTGCCTGCAATTCCGATTGTCAGATTATTTTTTGTAAAATATTTTTTGTAATGATCTTTAACATCATCCAGGGTAATGGATTTTACGCTTTCTGATTTTCCCTGTTTCATATGCTGATAATTTGTACCGCGAAACAACAAATCTTCCAAAGCTTTTTTGCTGTATTCTTCATCAGACTGAGCACGAATTCCCTGATCGACATAATTCTGCTGATTGACCATTATGCGTTTGAAATCATTTTCAGCAAAAGCCGGTTTAAGAATGACATCGCGCAAGATAGGATAAAACTCATCTGCAAAATCTGCCGGCACCTGAAAAGTAAAAACCGTTACTTCTTTATCAACATTTGCGCCATAACCTGCTGCCCATGGGTGTAGTTTATCCTGAATTTCGCTATAGCTCATATCACCCGCACCGCCTTGTGATAAAATTGATGCCGTAGCTACAGTTAAACCTTCTTTTCCAGCCGGATCACTTACAGCACCATTACGGAACATAAGTTTTACAACCAGTTTATTGGAATTTGCCATGTTTAATTCGACAACATTTTTATCACCTGCCCAGGAAAGGGACACAAGCACGGCCAACAGGAAAAGTGCTATAATTTTGAAATGTTTCATTTAACACCTCCTTTTGTGTCTTCAGAAATTGTTGATACGGTCAGGGCATCAGAAATAAAATATTTATTTGCAACCATTTTAATATCTTCCACCGTAACCTGATCATAAAGTGCATATAAATTATTTAATGATTCAGGATCACCTGTAAGCATAATATAGTGACAAAGTGAGTTTGCTATATTGCTTGGGTTATCAATGCTCATAGCAAAGCTGTATTTTAGATTGGATTTTGTTTTGGCAAGAATTTCTGCATCAACGCCATTTGCTTTTACATTTTCAATGGCCTTTATAACTTCGTCTTTGAAATATTGCAGATCTTTTTTATCCACCATTGAGGCTCTGATATTAAACAGGTTTGGATCTCTTGAATCTCCTGCACCACCACCCAGGAAACGAGCTTTCTGTTCGGTTAATACCAATTTTTTGTAAAGATCTGATGTCCTTGAAAAAACTATGGAAGACATAACATCCAATGCAGGCATATCGATCTGATCATCTTTAAATGCGGGACCTTTATAAGCCAGGCTCATGTATGGTGGGATTTCGCCATTTTGAAGATGTGCATAGCGCGTACCTTTTTGAGGTGGTTCTTCAGGAACAACAGAAACGTAACTTCCTGTTTCCCATTTTCCAAAGTACTTTTCTGCAAGTTTGTTTACCTGGTCATCTGTTACATCACCTACTACAACGATGGTGCAATACTCCGGACGATAATAACGATCGAAAAACTGAAGGGAGTATTTGTATTGATTCGGCATGTCAACGATATCATCAAAAAAGCCCATGGTTGTGTGCTTGTATGTATGAACGTCAAATGCTGTATTTAGCATTTTCTCATAGATTCGTGAATAAGGGCTGGCATAATTTTTTGTATATTCACCTTTTACCGCTCCTGCTTCAGTCTTAAATCCATGTTCAGAATAATTAAGATTCATGAAGCGGTCGGCTTCAAGCTCAAACATGGTTTCCAGTTTTTCTGCGTTTCCGGTAATGTGATATACAGTTCTGTCTTGAGATGTATTGGCATTGGCCGATGCTCCGGTTGATTTTAATACAGCGCCATATTCAGCTTTGGAATATTTGTCTGTACCACGGAACATCATGTGCTCAAAAAAGTGGGCAAATCCGGTTACACCTTTTTCAACTTCATTGCGGGCTCCAACACGTACAACAATATAAAATGCTGCCAATCCGGGGCTGTCAAACTGGACTGTCACAACATTTAACCCATTGTCAAGCTTATGCTGATTAATTGGATATGGCAAAATCTTATCTGAGGCGATTAAGCTGCCAGCAAAAATAAAGACCATTGCCATAAGAATAGCGGCATAAAATTTATGCTTCATGCTTCCTCCTTAAGGATTATTTATTTTGATGTGGTTTTTTAGAAAAGAAAAGACTTCTCATATAACGATTGTGCATTAAAAATGTTACATGGTTTTGCTCATGAAAAACTATTTAATTTAGAATTAAAATTTTTACCGTCAAACAGAAAAGTAAATCCAAAATTGATTGGGTTGTTTGTTGGAAAAATTCTTACATTTATCTTCCCGGTTAAGTTGAAACCAAGGAAATTATATGGTCAAAAATATCGATTTATTTAAAAGAGAAAAAGTAGCTGCTGGCAAAGATACATTTATGCAGGTTTTGATCAGCGCTGATGATGCACCTAATTTTGCCATGCGCCGTTTTACAATCGAACCTGGTGGATCAATGCCGATGCACACAAACCTGGTTGAGCATGAACAACTTGTTTTAAATGGTCGCGCAAAGGTAGTAATTGATGGTAAAGAATTTGAAGTAAAAAAAGATGATGTTGTTTTTATCCCGGCCGGAGTTCCACATAATTATAAAACTTTGGGAGATGAAGATTTTCAGTTTTTGTGCCTGGTGCCAAATAAACCGGATAAGATTGAGTTAGTTTGAGGAAAATTGACAATTGACAACTGATAATTGTAGGATTGAACTAAAGATTAGTTCAGTGCTTTTCAATAATTCATTATTCCAATATTCCATTGTTAGATGCGATTAAGAAAACGAGACTGATTAAGATTATGAGCAAGAGAAGGAGTACAGATTTATGAAATATATCGGGGCACATGTAAGCTCATCCGGAGGTGTGGAAAACGCTCCCTTAAATGCGAAAGAAATTGAAGCAAAAGCTTTTGCGCTATTTGTTAAAAACCAACGGCAATGGTTTGTAAAACCTTTGACAACAGAAAGTATTGATGGTTTTAAAAAAAATTGTGAAGAATTGAAATTTGACATGGATTATGTTCTGCCGCATGATAGTTATCTTATTAACCTGGGCAGCCCCGATCCGGATGGCCTGGAGAAGTCGCGCAATTCATTTTTAAAAGAGATTCAGCGTTGCGAGCAGCTTGGAATAAAAATGCTCAATTTTCATCCCGGCAGCCATTTAAAAAGAATAAGTGAAGAAGAGTGCCTGGACAGAATTGGCGAATCGTTGAATATGATGCTGGATAAAACAACCGGCGTAACATTGCTGATTGAGAATACGGCCGGGCAGGGCAGCAATATGGGTTACAAATTTGAACATTTGGCTCACATTATAGATATTGTTGAAGATAAATCCCGAATCGGTGTTTGTATTGATACATGCCATACTTTTGGTGCCGGATACGAATTAAGAAATGAAGACGGTTTTAATAAAACTTTTAAAACTTTTGAAGATATTGTGGGTATAGAATATCTGAAGGGCATCCACTTAAACGATTCAAAAAAAGAATTTGCCAGCCGGCTGGACAGGCATGAAAGTATCGGCGATGGTCTGATTGGAATTGATGCATTCCGGTTTATAATGAACGATCCAAGATTTGAAGATATGCCGATAATCCTGGAAACGCCAAATCCTGAGCGCTGGGCTGAAGAAATAAAAATGCTTTATTCAATGATTAATTAAATGGAGATATAAAAATTGGAGGAGAAGAATATGGAAATCACTGCAGCGGAATTTAGACAAAATGTTTATAAATTTCTTGATGAGGTAATAAAATCAGGCAAGTCCATAACAATTATTAAAGAAGGCAAGAAAATAAATCTAAGCCCATACCTGGAAGAAAAAACAGGGATGCGTGCTTTCTTTAAAAAGAAAGACGAAGCTCCGGATGAGCACATACATCTTGATTTGTCAGAAGATTGGGAGACAGAGGATAAATAATTTTTCATTCTTTTATTGCTCTCCCATTTCGTTCTTGGTATCTTCTTTTTAGTAAACTTCATCCTTAATCTGAAGGAGGAATTATGTTCACTGAGAATTTAAATATTGAGGAAAAACAAATAATTGTTGAAACCCTCGAAATGTTTCTTTCGGATCTGCGTATGGAAATTTCTCATACCGACAAGAAAGAATTCCGGGATGAATTAAAACATCGAAAAACCGTTATTGCCAAAACAATCCATTTACTTAAGGATCAGCAACCGTTAAATTATCATTGAAGAAGTAGGAATTTGGAAGTGAGAAGTAGGTGTAAGAAAAAACTTAACAATCTTACATTCTTTCAGTCTTAAAATCATAAATCCAAAAAGTGAGGTATGATATGCAAACATTTGTATTAATGACCAAACTTCCCCCCGAACTTACCAGCAAAATAAAACAGCGTGAACAGATTGGCCGCAACTGGCTTGGGCAGGTTCATGAAAAATGTCCTGAAGTGAAATTTGTGGCCCACTATGCCTTACTGGGCAAATACGATTTTATGGATATCTTTGAAGCACCGGATGCGGAGACAGCGGCAAAGGTTTCCCTAATCAGCCAGAAGGAAGGTGCTTCCCAAGCCGAAAGCTGGACAGCAATTCCATACAAACGTTTTGTTGAGTTGACCGAAGAACTTTGACCGGAACTGGGGTTTTACATTAATAATATTCCAACTACAATTTTGAAACTATAAATCATCCGAGATTTGACTTATAATTAATGATTTAATCCGCAAACCCTGCCTTTTATATTGCATTTTTGAAACCAGATAAGTAGGTTGTTTTAGGACGGCTATTATTTTACCATTTATGATATTTTGCATACAATTTAGCCGTCTAAAGTAAAAACCTCTAATTAAATTATTTTAACAAAATGAGAATAAAACTTTTATTAATTTCCATATTTTTTTTGATATTCCTTTCCTCATGTTGTACAGGTCTAAGACACTCTTTAATAACAGATATTGGATCTGAGAAGTTCAGACATTATAACGATGTTGATTCTTCACTTTGTACACCCAAGCCTATTCATAAAAAGGTTCTTTATGTTCCTCTACGAACTGCGCAATGGATTTCTTATGGAGTTGGATTTGGTTCTTTGGGAATAGTTGCTTTATCTGTGGCTTTAAATGATAATGATGAAGAAGATGAAAATTATGACATTGACAATGAAAGCTATTTAAAAAAGGTTGAACCAATAAAATTACTTGGGATAGGTGCGTCTTCTTTACTTGTGGGAGCTTCGTTTGACTATTTTGCAAATTCACTTTTAAGCACATCTCCTTCTGTTAAAACATATCATCATAAATATGAGCCTGAAAAAAAAATAAACTCATATCATTCTAAAACCAATTCAGCCCTTATTGATTCTTTTATAAATAGGACATGGATTGTTCAAACGAATAAAAATCAGAAACCGTATTTTAAGATTTTAAAATGGGATTTAATTCAAAATAGTGTAGAAATAAAAATATTGCATTTGCAGGAAAAGCATGAAGCAATTGGAGAATCTATAATCAAATTGCATTCGGATGGTTCCTATTTATATTCATATAAATCAAAATTTGGTGACCACTCCAATGGAAAAGCTACTTTGAACGATGACAAAATCAATGCTCGCGGAGATCTTCAGTTAAAAGATGGGACCGAGTTTAAAATTGAAATTGTTATAGATTTAGTTTCAGACAATCTTATGAGATGCATATCAAAATTTCAAAAAGATAATGAATGGTCAGAGGAAAAAACCACATATTATCAATTATCAAAAATTGCAAACTAAATGGCATTATTTCGGTTGGAAAGTTTTACATCAATAACTCCATTAGTACCAAAAATTATCCCTATCTGAACCCGCGATAATTCCCGCAGTAGAAAGCTCTTGATTTTCATTTAACCAAAGGAAAAACAATGAGCCTAAACAAAGTTAAGAATTCAATTACTGCCCGCTTGATTATTATAGCCATTATGACCATTGTGCTATTAATACCCGCAATATTAATCCAAAATTTAGTTGAGGAACGTCAAGAACGACGCGTGGAAACTGAAATCGAAATAAGTGATAAATGGGGTGCATCACAAACAATTTCAGGTCCCATCGTAGTAGTTCCTATTCTTGAACAAATTAAAACTGATAAAACAAATAAGACTATTCATTACCGCAATTACGCCTATTTTTTACCTGACGATTTACAAATTGAAGGAAAGATGGATCCTCAGATTCGTTATAGAGGTATTTATGAAGTTGCGTTGTATTCCTCGTTGTTGCAGTTTAATGGTTCATTTAAAATCAAAAAAGATCTGGATGCAGTCAATTCTTATGGCAAGGTTTTATGGGATCAAGCTTTTCTTGCTATTGGCTTATCAGATATGCAGGGTATAAATGATCTTGTTAAAGTAAAATGGGCAGATCAAAATAAAACTTCCATTCCGGGGATTGAAGCCAAGGAATTGTTTCAATCTGGCGTGAATATTCCAATTGATCTTTCAGACAACAAATCAAATTATGACTTTTCATTTGCTTTAAATATTAATGGTAGCAAACAACTTTTCTTTTCTCCACTTGGTAAAGAAACAAATATCAAACTCGAATCAAGCTGGAATAATCCCAGTTTTTCAGGGGCCTTTTTACCAAAAAAAAGGGAAGTTACGGAGAGTGGCTTTTCTGCAACCTGGAAAATATTGAACTTGAATAGAAATTATCCACAGTTATGGATTGGCAATCAATATAAAATTGAAAACTCTGCTTTCGGTGTTGAGTTACGGTTGCCGGTTGATGAATATCAGAAAACGATGCGTACTACAAAATATGCAATCATGTTTATAGCACTTACTTTCCTAACTTTTTTTATGATTGAAGTTCTAAATAAAAAAATGCTACACCCCATTCAATATTTATTGATCGGTTTTGCTTTATTGTTGTTTTACACCTTACTCCTGTCTTTTTCAGAACACATTGGTTTTCAGAGCTCATACATTATTGCCACCATTAGCATCACCGGTTTAATAACGTCTTATTCAAAAAGTATTTTAGGGAAGCCAATCCAAATGTTTACTGTACTTGGCACCCTTACCGGATTATATAGCTATCTGTTTATCATTCTTCAACTTCAGGATTATGCACTGATTATGGGTAGCATTGGTCTGTTTTTCATTTTAGCAATTGTAATGTTTGTGACTCGAAAAATTAATTGGTATTCGGCGATTGAAATAAAGCAAGTATCTAAAGTTTAGCAAGCGCTAATTTGAAACAATGGCTTGCATGTCTCGTAGGGAAGATTCTATATTTCAGGAATTTTTATTTCACATCTTACATTCTTAATAAAATACCTACTCACCTTGGAGGCCATTGTAATGAAACGTTCAATTGTTTTAGTACTTGCATCATTATTGTTTTCCAATTTTTTATTTGCTCTTCCACCCGAAGACAAAAGTATTTTAAATGAACAGACCTTTTCCGGTTTAAAGCTGCGTGGAATTGGCCCTGCTTTTACATCCGGGCGTATCGCGGATATTGCTATTCATCCCGATGATCCAAACTTGTGGTATGTTGCCGTAGGTTCCGGCGGCGTATGGAAAACCAGAAATGCCGGGACAACCTGGCAGCCTATTTTTGATGACCAGCCTTCATACTCAATTGGATGTATCACAATCGATCCTAATAATCCGAGTATAATTTGGGTAGGAACAGGTGAAAATGTAGGCGGCAGGCATGTCGGTTATGGCGATGGTGTTTACCGCAGCCTCGATGGTGGTGGCAGCTGGGAAAATATGGGACTGAAGAAATCAGAGCATATTTCCAAAATTATCGTTCATCCTGAAAATTCTGATATAATCTGGGTTGCAGCTCAAGGACCACTCTGGTCAAAAGGCGATGAGCGTGGTTTATACAAAAGTACGGATGGTGGTAAAAAATGGAAAAAAGTTTTAGGTGATGCCAAATGGACTGGTGTTACTGATATTCTGATCGATCCTGATAATCCAAATCGTTTATATGCAGCAACCTGGCAACGGCACCGCAATGTGGCAGCCTATATGGGCGGTGGCCCGGAATCAGGAATTCGCAGTTCAAACGATGGTGGTGACACCTGGAAAAAACTGGGCGGTGGTTTACCGGGCGGCAATCTTGCTAAGATTGGTTTAGCCATGTCCCCGCAAAACCCAAATGTACTTTATGCAGCCATTGAGTTGAATCGTAGAAAAGGTGCAGTTTACCGCTCTGCTAACAGGGGCCTCACATGGCAAAAAATGTCAGATACGGTTTCCGGTGGAACAGGGCCGCATTATTACCAAGAACTTTATGCCAGCCCTCATGCTTTTGATAGAATTTATCTTGCCGATGTGCGCATGCAGGTTTCTGATGACGGCGGTAAAACTTTCCGCAGAATGAGAGAAAGGGCAAAGCATTCTGATAATCACGCCATGGCATTCAGTAAAACAGATCCTAATTGGCTATTAGTTGGAACGGATGGTGGTTTGTATCAAAGTTTTGATTTAGCAGCGAACTGGTATTTTTTTCCAAATTTACCGGTGACACAATACTATAAAGTTGCAGTGGATGATTCTGAACCGTTTTATAATATATATGGTGGAACTCAAGACAATTTTTCACAAGGTGGTCCTTCCCGGACACTTTGGGCCAATGGAATTCAAAACTCCGACTGGTTTTTAACATTGGGCGGCGATGGTCATCAGTCTGCCACAGAACCGGGAAATCCGGATATTGTATATGCTGAATCGCAAGAGGGATTTTTATCGCGCATAGATCGTACAAATGGCGAGACAATATCAATCCAGCCGCAACCTGAGGCCGGCCAAGATTATGAACGTTTCAACTGGGATTCACCGATTTTAGTTAGCCCTCATAAACCGACACGACTTTATTTTGCTTCGCAAAGGGTATGGAAATCTGAAAACCGCGGTGATAGCTGGACAGCAATTTCCGGCGATCTGACTCTTGACCAGGAGAGAATTAATCTACCGATAATGGATAAAACCTGGGGTTGGGATGCTCCCTGGGATTATTATGCAATGTCCAACTACAATACCATCACATCGTTGGCCGAGTCCCCAAAACAAGAGGGTTTGATTTATGCCGGTACAGATGATGGGCTGATCCAGGTGACAGAAGATGGTGGAAAAAACTGGAGAAAAATTAACGTAAGTAGCTTACCTGGTATTCCTAAAACAGCATTTGTAAATGATATTAAAGCAGATTTATTTGATGTTAACACAGTTTATATTGCGCTTGATAATCATAAGTTTGGTGATTTTAAACCCTATCTTTTAAAAAGTACAAATCGTGGTAAAAGCTGGACATCTATCGTAGGCGATATTCCCGATCGTACATTGGTTTGGAGGGTTGTTCAGGATCATGTAAAACCAAATCTATTATTTACGGCCACTGAGTTCGGAATTTATTTTACAATTGATGGGGGGAAGAAATGGATTAAGTTAAGCGGTGGCGTGCCAACAATTTCATTTCGTGATTTGGCCATTCAAAAACGTGAGAATGATTTAGTGGGTGCTTCTTTTGGACGTGGATTTTATGTTTTCGATGATTATTCCGTTTTACGTGAAGTTTCTGAAAAAGAACTTCAAAAGGAAGCTGTAATTTTTCCTGCCCGTAAAACTTGGTGGTACATGCAAAAAGGAATGCGCGGCTTTTTCTCCGGAAACAATTATTCAGCGCCTAATCCTCCATATGGAGCAGTTCTTACTTATTATCTGAAAGATGCACTGACAACCAAAAAATCGGAACGTAAAAAGAAAGAAGGAAAACTTAAAAAGGATAAGAAGAATTTAAAATTCCCGGGTTGGGATGTTCTGACGGCCGAAAAGCGCCAGGATGCACCACAGATATGGGCTATCATTAAAAATAGTAAGGGCGAAGTAATCCGTATTTTCCCTGCCGTGAATAAAAAGGGTTTTAACCGCATTGTATGGGATATGAGATATCCACCAACAGATGCTGTTAACAGCCTTAATGATTTTAATGGTGGATATACTGGTGCTATGGTTGCTCCCGGAACATATTCTGTGACGTTGGCAAAAATGGAAGACGGTGTTTCCGCAGAAATTGCCGGACCAATGGAATTTGAAATCGAACAACTGGCAAAAGGCGCTTTGACCGGATCTACACCTGAGGAAGTGTCAGCATTCTGGCAGGAAACAGAACGATTTAATAAATCTATGACCGCAGCCAGGAGTGTTTTTACAAAAGCGCTGGATCGTGTTAAAATATTGCAAAAAGTATTATCACGCTTAAAGCTTGCTCCTGGAAATTTGGATAAACAGATTCATGACTTGAAGCAGGAAATGTTTGAAATGGAAGAGGAGCTATTCGGCAGCACGCTGAAAAGAGAAGTTGGAGAAAAGAATAATCCAACTATGGTCAGTAGACACCGGGTTGCATCTGGCAATTGGGGAACGACATACGGGCCAACTCAAACGCAAAGGCGCAGTCTGGAAATAGCCGCCGAGGAATTCCAAAAGCTAAAAATAAAACTGGAAAAGATTACAAGTATAGATATTCCGGCATTTGAAAAGGCTTTAAAAGATGCAGGTGCCCCATATATTGATGGTCAGGAAATTCCTGAATATTAGATTAGAAATAAGTTTTAGAATAAGGGGTATTGTGCCAATTGTACAATACCCCTTTTTATTTTTGGGATTATAGATTTTAGCGAATTAATATCATTTTCTTTGATATGGTTTGGCTGTTGGTTTGTAACCGGTAAAAATATACACCGCTTGCAAAGTTGGACGCATCAAAAGCAATTTTATGAAATCCTGCCTGCTGTAAACTATTAATAACCGTTTTTATTTTTTTCCCCATCATATCATAGATTGTAAGTTTTACATGATTATTAATTGGCAGATTGTAGCCAATTGTAGTCACCGGGTTAAATGGGTTTGGATAGTTTTGATATAGCTGGATTGTAGCAGGTAGAATGTCTTTTTCCTCGTATCTACCAATAGATGTAATTATTGTATCAGGATTCGCGGTGAATAACACGTTTTTGGGGATAAGCTCCCAGTTGGTATTTGGGTTGAATGTAGGTGGTTCACCACTGTTAAAATTTTTGCCATACCACGGTATATCGGAAGAATCGATATCACCTGGTTTGATCCACCAAACCTCAATACCATCCAGCGACCTGTCTTCATAAAATCTTATGGAAATTTTGTGATACCCTTTATCTAAAAAGAAGGGTGGAAACGGCGTATTAGATGTATCCCCTTCGCTAATGTTATCTTCCCAGTCATACCACTGTTTTTCCCCATTATCCATTATCAGGCTGTCATTAATAAAAATTTGTGAGCCATCATCTGAAATAGTGCCAAACCCATATTGGCCTTCCTCTTTGATTTGAATATAGCCTTTCCATTCGATACTATAATTATTGGCCCACCCAGGGACTGGGTTGAATTGATAATTTTGACCACCATTCCAAAAATCTATAATTGTATCTAATCTGGTAAATGATTTCGTTAGACCGTTAAAACTGATATGACCCAGTGAATCGATTTTGTAACCTTGGTAATAATGTCCAATTAAACCGTTTGCTGTTCCGACTTTTACTCCAACGGTGTAATACTGTCCATGTTTAAAACTGTGGTTTAAAACATGCAGTTTTGAAAATCGGTCTAGTTCTGCTGAAACGGTATCGGCATTGGTAAATGTTTCCTGATCACTCACAAGTAAAACGGCTTCGTCATCGGCTGATAAAAGGGTTGTCAAATCAATTAAAATTTCCCCTTTAAGCGTGTCATAAACTTCAAAACGCCAAACGCGGTTTAACCGCCTTTCAATAATATTTTTATCAGGCACTTCTGTCCAGTTCCAGGAAAGGTCTGCGTTATTGTGACCAAATATAATTACTCCATCTCCATTAATAGTATCAACGATAGAAAGGATTGAGGATGCACTGGAATCTTGTGCGGCCCACACAGCAGAGAGTTCTTCCAACGAATTGGTAAGATTTGTAGCTATTGGAGCATTAGAGTTTTGCCAGGCTGCAATTGTATCCATGCTGGTAAGTTTGCCGTGATGGATTTTTGAGCCATCATCTTTCGCTGTAGATCCGCTTCCGTCGTTAAATTTCCAGTAACCTTGTAGCCTGCTATAAAACGGGTGTGATGCTTCAACATCTTTATACATCCAGCCGCGAATTTCTTCTGAACCCAAGGCTACATCCCATACCCGGGCTTCTTCAATAAAGCCGTTGAACGGAAACCATTGGTTACCATCATTATTATTTCCAATTCCTAAAAAGTTAGTTGAAGCCTTAATAGTTTTAGCGCCTACAATATTTTCGCCTTCCAATTGACCGTCAATGTAGATTTTCATGGTATTGCCATCATATGTTGCCGTCACGTGATGCCATTTATTATCATTAATTTTAGTCGCACCAACAACCGCATTTTCACTTCCATCTGTCGCGAAGAAATCAAACATTGCACTTCCACTACTTGAGGGAAATTCCATAACCAGGTTAAAACCTGCTTTATCGTTCCAATTAAATTTGTCGATTATTCTACCGTAGGACGTTGGCTGAAGATCGTTTCCTTTTACCCAGGTTTCAATTGTGATTGAGCCTGAAATACCAAGGGAATTTGTTCCACAATTGAGCCAATCATCGATTCCATCAAAAGCTAGGCTTTTATCACCACCTTGTGCCAGGAGCATGTTTGATTGAGTTATAAGCAAGCTTATAATTATTACAAAAACTCTCATATTCACCTCCATTTTTTAAAAAATGTTCTGCAACTTGGACAATACTAATGCATTCTTTTTGGATTAGAATTGATATTCATCAATTTCAAAATAAAAGTTTAAGTGTTATTAATTAGGTATAATCATAAGTGTTTATGGAATTTATTAGCAAGGCACTATGTTATATGTGTGGTATTATTCTTTTTTCTACCTAACTCAATTCATAAATATAACATAAGGGAGGTCGCATGGTATCAATCATGTCATTATGGTTGCCGATACTTATTTCGGCTGTGTTTGTTTTTGTAGCTAGCTCAATAATCCATATGGTATTAAAATATCATAACACGGATTATAGCAAATTGCCTGATGAAGACGGAGCAATGGAAGCATTGCGAAAACAGGATATTAAACCGGGTGTTTATGTTTTACCATATGCAGGCAGTATGGAAGCGATGAAAGATGAAGCATATATTGAAAAAATGAAAAAAGGTCCGGTTGGTTTTCTGGCTGTTGGCGAAAATGGACCGCCCAACATGGGTAAAAGTTTAACTCTTTGGTTTATATCGACAATTGTTATTGGAATTTTTGCAGCTTATATAAGCGGAAGGGCACTGGGGCCAGGTGCGGATTATCTTTCAGTTTTCAGATTTGTCGGGACTCTTTCATTTGTTGCGTATGCGCTTGGTAGTTGGCAAAACGCAATCTGGTATAAACACTCATTTTCAATGGCAGTAAAATCATCACTTGATGCATTGATATATGCTGTGATTACTGCCGGCACATTTGGATGGTTATGGCCTCACTAATCAAGTAGAAATTAGGATAGCTCCATAAACTGTTTTGCAAGACGGGGGCCTGTTCCCTCGTCTTCATGTTTAAAAAAGACCAATACATCTTCCCAATTACTTTTTTTAATTTTTTCCATTCGTTCAGAAAGCTCTTCTTTAGAATATTGTGTGCGCCTAAGTCGCAGATAGGTCCAATCGGCAGTTTCTGTAAATTTAGCTTTTGGAGCTTCATCTGTTTCCGTAATTACGAGAGAACAATTTTTACTATTTAACATTTGATAAATATCATCGATTAGCCAGGATGGATGACGAAACTCGAAAGCTGCTTTTATGTCATCAGGGATTATTTTAAGAAATTTTTCAAGCCGTTCAATGTCTATTTTCAGGTTTGGTGGAAGTTGAAATAATATGCAGCCTAATTTTTTTTCTAGGGTGCGTACCATTTTAAAGAGATATCCGCATTCGTCTTCACATTCTTTCAGCCGTTTAAAATGAGTTATTTTTCTGGATGCCTTGATGGAAAATTTAAACGTGTCCGGAACTTTTTCTGCCCAGGCTTGCAACACATTCTCTTTCGGCATTCTGTAAAAAGTGTTATTAATCTCAACTGCGGTTAACTGGCTTGCATAATACGAAAGCATTTCCTTATCAGGATGTTTCTGAGGGTAAAAAGAGCCTTTCCATTCCTTATAACTAAATCCGCTTGTTCCACAAAGTAAATTCACAGTAACCCCTTTTGCGATGTGTTGACTTCAGTAACAAACATAAAAGGTCAAAAAAACATTCCCTTGTTTTAGCTAATAGGAGTTTTTGAAAAAGGCAGCATTTTTTTATAAAGTCTTTTTTGAAAGGGATAATTCTAAACCACACAATCAGAAAGCGATCCGTTTAATATCTTATCAAAACCATTTATCAATCTCACCATGCATGTATCTGTTTAGTATCGTCAGCAAATCCTTTGGATTATCGGAAATAGCAATTCTGTCATAATGGCCCTGATGTAAGAATTGATTTTTTACCATGTGTTCAAAAAAATCGAATAGTTTTCCAAAGAAATTCTCGATGTTGTAAAATCCAAAAGGTTTAGTATGCAGATTTAATTGAGACCAGGTAAAAATCTCAACAATTTCATCGAGAGTACCCATGCCGCCGGGCATAGCAATAAATGCATCGGATAACTTTTCCATCAGTGCTTTGCGTTCGTGCATCGTTTGTACAATTTGCAATTCGGTCAGTCTCTCATGAGCCACTTCTTTTTGATAAAGGTGATCCGGCATAATACCAGTTACTGAACCATTATTCTCCAGAATGGCATCAGCAATTATGCCCATTAATCCTACTTTGCCACCGCCATAAACTAAACCAATGTTATTTTGAGCGAGATACAGACCTAATTTTTTAGCCTCTTCTTTATAAATTATATCCGCACCACTGTTGGAGCCACAAAAAACAGCAACCTTTTTTATCATAAATGATCCTTGGTAAATATTAGTGATCCAATGATTTTTTTAAAACTGGAATCTTGATAAATTAATTTCTAAAAATAAATAAAATTATAGAAACATATTCATTTTTTCTGCCGTACTCAGTTTTTATTACAACGGCTAAAAAAAAGGAGCTGAAATGAAAAAAATCTTACTAATATTACTACTGTTATTTTCAGGCGTTTTTTCACAGGATTGGCATGATGATGATGAATATGTAAAAATTCCATTTAACCTTTCATTGTGGCCGGGAATTAGCACCGGTGATATGTGGGCCGAAGAAGCCGGATATAAAAAAATCTATAATACAGGATTTGCATTCAGTGTTATTGGTATGCGTGCTGCCAGGTTGCGTGGAGCTGATATATCTGGGATTTTTAGCATTTATTCTGAAGGGATTCAAGGCTTTCAGGCAAGCGGGATTTTCACACTTGTAAATGGTAATATCCGAGGCGCACAAGGAGCAGGTATATTTACGATGATAAATGGTGATGTGAAAGGCGTGCAGGGTAACGGAATTTTTGGAATGCAAAATGGTAATTTTAAAGGGGTTCAGGGAAGTGGTATTTTCCAGATCCAAAATGGTGATTTTCTAGGCGTTCAGGCATCCGGTGTTTTCACAATCCAAAATGGTGATTTTAAAGGAGTTCAGGTAAGCGAAGTGTTTAATATAACAAATGGGGATTTTCGCGGTGTGCAGGCAGGATCGGCATTAAATATTTTAAGCGGATCTTTTCGCGGGTTGCAAATTGGTACAGTAAATATTGCCCGCTATTTTGATTCAGGTTTACAAATTGGCATTGTTAACATTGCTCAGGAGCATGATGGAATTCCAGTTGGTTTATTTACTTATGTGAATGATGTCCCGTTGGGATATCATGTGTGGTATGATGATATGCAATTTGTGAATGCCGGCTTAAGGTCTGGAAATGAAGACTGGTACAACCTTATTTCTGTAGGACGCAGGGTTGAAGGCGATGTTCGCTACCACACAGTTGGTGCGGGGTTCGGCCGTAAAATTCACTTGGGTGATAATTGGGGGCTGGATGTAGGCATTTCTGCACATAAACTTTTGGATGATAACTTTAAAGATAATGAATGGGATGATGGCGATTTAGGAGCAATGGCAAAGTTCAATCTTATGTTCCGCTATGGATTGGGTTATGAAGGAAGCCTTTTTGTCGGGCCGACAATAACTGCATGGTATTCAAAAATAGCTGTCGAAGACTTATCGCAAAACCCATGGGTAGATGAATTTGAAGATGATCACTATCTGCGTGTTTGGCCTGGATTTGTAGTTGGCCTGGAATTGTAAAAAGTTAAAGATGAGATTTGACTACTGAAATATAAGTACTTCTTTGGTTGGGAAATTGAGATAAAACGATATCTTAGTTTCCCATTTTTTTTATTTCAACTTATAAAAGGGAAGTGTTACCAGCATCATTCCACTAACAATAACAATGCCCGCACCAACACCATAGATATCTGCAAAAAGGCCAATTGCTAAAACAAATAAAGCTGAAAAGCCAGAGCGTATTTGCGAAGTAACCGATAAAACACCTGCATGGATTCTTTCATCACTATGATCAGTAATCACAACTATGCCGGCAGGTTTCCGGGCATTTTCTATTAGTAAAATTATGATAAACAAAAGTATTGCCCATACAGAAATATAAAACTGCATTATCAAACCGCTTATCAAACCTAAAAATATTCCCACAACAAGGGTTTTGTTTAAATAACTGTGTGCTGATTTAAACTTATCTGCTATGACAGCTGTTTTTCTTGAAGCCACAGAATTACCAATAAAAATTAGAAAATAGATTGCGCCTAGCAAGATTGCTGTTTTTTCTTCATTGTTTAAAAACAACAGAAAGGGAAGTTGAATAACCAGGGTTTTTAAAAATGGCTGAATAAAATCTTTGATGCTTTTATAATATCCGGAATAAATAGAGCTGTTAATCAGGGCTTTTAGCAAACTTGAATTTTTTAGCGATTGCAGGAATGAAGCGCTTATTTCTCTAAAATCCTTCATTACAGATCTTGATTCTGATGCGCTTTTATCCAGGTATTTAGGGTACGTCAATACATTTGCAAAATCCAATACGTAGGGGATTATTGAAAATAGAAAAATAGTATCTAAATTTTGATTGAAAAAATAAAGAATCCCTCCCGCGAGGCTGGAGAGAGCACTGCCAAATTGCGACCATGATCGGGTGTGGCCATAATATTTAATTTTATGAGCCTGTTGCCCCGTACGTTTTAAGTAGTCAACAATCATTGCTTTATTTATTCCGGACCGGATTGCATCGCCCAGTGCATAAAAGAGCATTGCTAAAATAAACAATCCAAAATTGGAACTACCATAAAAAATTATAAAAGCTAAAATATAAACCATAAAAGATGATGCTAAAGTTTTGCGGCGGCCAAGAGTATCGGCAATAATCCCTGAAGGTATTTCAAACAGATTAATGGCAATTTCGCGGGTGGCATAAAGCGTTCCGATTTGCAGGAAGGTTAAATCTTTGCTAAGAAAAAAGAGGATAAAAAAAGGCTCAAAGAAACGGAGGTTTTTAAGAAAACCATAAAGGCAGAACTTGTAATATTGTTTATCTTTGATCATCTGGATTCAAGTTTTATCTTGTTGAAAACATTGTCAAGCATATCTTTTTCAAACTCTTCATTTGTATTATAAACAAAACCCAAACTCTTTTCCCACAACTCTGCTTTTTCCATACAAAGATAAAAGAAAACTTTAGAATGCCATTTTTCAAATGCTTTGTACATGGCAGAAAATTTTTCAATTTTTATGTGATCCGGATACGTCATTTTACCATGCGGATCTGTAACCAATTCCATTTGGGTGATTTTGGTTGGGAAACCAAGTTTGCGAATTTTCTTTAAAACAGGTTTGATAAATGTAACCGATCCAAAGGAGATAAACAGTATTTCTTCATGTTTAAACATACTCATGACTTCTTTAGCAATCTGAGTATATTCTTTTTCCCAATCTTTATAGTAAACAATCGGGTGAAAATGGAATGAAACTTTTACACCTTTTTCAGCAACTGCTTTTGCTGCTTTTAAGCGGTTTTCCAGGTTGGCTGTAAAATGCTCCTCATTATCAATAATTGTTTGAGGGTTGAGCGACCAACTGCTAACAATATTTGCCGGAATTTCATTTTCAAGGAAATAAGTGATGTTGTCCGATTTTGTTTTAAACTCTAATAAAATATTTGGATTGTCAGAGGCAAACTTACACAAAGCATCCAGGTTGCCATTTTTATTGCCCCAGGCCAGAGAATCGGATGATTGACCTGTTCCGATATGATAGCGCCTATCTGGCTCAAGATTAATTTGAGATAATTTTTCAGCCAGATTGTTATCAAAAACCGTTTCACTTTTGTAGAATGTCTGGATGGTGCAATAGCTGCAACCAAAAATGCAATTCTCAACGGCATCAATAGTTTTAAGATTACAGCAAACTGTTTTTTCTGAAGCTACAGGGCACCAGCCAAATATATTTTTGTCAGATTCTTTTAATACAATTTTACCCTTTTCCCGTTTTTTAGGGCGCTCTAATCCTTGTCGCGGATAAATTTTTGCAGAAGCTTTTAATGAATTTGTATAATCATGTAAAAGGTTTAAAGCGTTCTTTTTATTTTGCCTATTTGCATCATCCCGAACGTTTTCGGCCCACCATTCTGCGAGTGGTTTTTCACCCCACATGGAAAGATCACGAGCGGCCTCAGTTACCTGCCGGAATTCCTGAAAAGTAAGCCGATATCCTGTTGCGATTTTTCTGATAAAATCACGTGAGGGCTCATCCAGGGAATTAAACAAGGTTTGTGGAATAAATTTTTCAAGTTTTTTTTGGTAGTGATTCATTGTTTGTGTTTATTCCATCCAAAATGTTTGTACATCATATTTTTGAATCTGCTTATCTTTTGTCACCAAAAGGGTTTTGTGGAGTTTTGCCTGGGCAATTAGCAAACGGTCAAAAGGGTCTTTATGAAAATCCGGTAAAGTAGTTGAAGTAATCATTTCGGAAACATCTATATTAATTAACCGAAGGTTGGTATTGTTAAACAATTCGTTTTTCCAGTTTTGGACATCCCCAATTTTGATCCGCTTTTTTTTTACAAGTAACGCGATTTCCCAAAATGATATTGCAGAAACTGCAACATTCCCCTTTTGCTGCTGATTGTCAAAGTGTTTAATAAAATTTCCAGATACTTCTGATTGATTTACCCAGAATAATAAAGCATGCGTATCGAGTAAGTAGCTATTCTGCTTCATAAATAATCTTCCCAAATATCTTCAATAGGTTCAATTAGTTTTTCAGCTGAAACAAGTATTTCTGGTTTTGAACTCATTCGCTCACGCCAATTTGTTTGTTTGGAAGGTACCAAACGTGCAACTTCCTTTTTGTTACGTTCAAGGATTATGGTTTCTCCTGCTTCAATTTTTTCCAGGTAAGTAAACATATTGTTGCGGAAGTTTGTGACACTAATAGTAATCATTTTAGCTCCTTGTACATGTACGTAAAATAAGAAACATGTACACAAAATACAAAAAAGGGGATAGTTATCCAAGTAATTTTTTAGATAAATACTGCCTGTAAGATTGAATCATAATAGTGGAACTTTTATCTTAGGTTTTCTATTTAGGTATCCTCACTCTAAAATTATTAACGAAATCTCTTATTAAATACAGGAAACACTATGTCAAAGAAAACTAAAAACAAGAAACCGCTTGTTGACCGGTTTCTGACAGTTATTGAAAAAGGCGGGAATGCTCTTCCTCATCCAGCCACACTCTTTTTAATTTTCGCTCTGGGAGTTGTCGTTTTATCAGGCATAGCCGCCATGTTCGATCTGGAGGTTATTCATCCGGGCACAAAAAAAATAGTTACACCTTTTAGCCTTTTATCGGTAGAAGGCATGCACATGATTTTTAGTGAAATGGTTACTAACTTTACGGGCTTTGCTCCCTTAGGCACCGTGCTCGTGGCTATGCTGGGTATCGGAATTGCAGAAAGCAGCGGACTTATTGGAACTGCATTGCGTCTTTTGGTTATTTCGGCTCCAAAAAATCTTTTAACTTTTGTGATTGTGTTTGCAGGTATTTTGTCAAACACGGCCAGCGAAGTTGGATATGTGTTACTTGTTCCTTTGGGTGCAATAATATTTCTGGCTATGGGTCGTCACCCGATCGCAGGTATGGCAGCAGCTTTTGCGGGCGTTTCCGGTGGTTATAGCGCAAACCTTTTGCTTGGTACAATCGATCCACTTTTAGCAGGCCTTTCACAAGAAGCAGCTCATATCATTGATCCTGAATACCTAGTTAATCCGGCAGCAAATTTGTATTTCATGTTTGTTTCAACATTTTTTATTGCCGTGGTTGGTACATGGGTAACTGAAAAAATTGTTGTGCCACGATTAGGAAAATACACAGGTGATGAAGAACCGGAAGAAATAAGAAAGCTGACTAAGGCAGAGGAGAAAGGTTTAGCATACGCAACCGTCGCACTTGTTCTTTGCTCATTATTTTTGGCAATAGGCATAATTCCTGATGGTGGCTATTTGCGTGATCCTATTACAGACAGCTGGTTAAAATCTCCTTTTATGGATGGGATTGTAGCGTTCATTTTTCTTATTTCTGCCATTTGTGGTATTGCATATGGTTGGGGTGCCAAAACCTATAAAAATGATACAGAAGTTATGAATGGTATGGGCAAGGCTATGGAAACTCTGGGCATTTATATTGTACTTGTTTTCTTTGCAGCCCAGTTTGTGGCCTATTTTAAATGGACAAATCTTGGATTGATTATCGCCATTAAGGGGGCCGAATTTTTGCAAGCTCTGGATCTTGGGGCAATACCTTTGATGCTGGCATTTATTGCACTCTCTTCCATTATAAATATGTTTATGGGTAGCGCTTCTGCAAAGTGGGCCATTATGGCGCCGGTATTTATCCCAATGTTTATGCTCCTTGGTTACAGCCCGGAATTGGTTCAGGTTGCATACAGGATTGGTGATAGCGTTTCTAATATCATTTCACCAATGATGTCATACTTTGCTTTGATTGTTGCTTTTATGGCCCGTTATGATAAAAATGCTGGTATAGGAACGGTCATATCAACCATGCTGCCTTACACATTTTTCTTCTTTATTGTATGGTCGATATTATTGATCATCTGGTTAATTTTTGGATTTCAGCTTGGTCCGGATGCTGGTTTATATTTAACACCTTAAGGTCATCCCATTTATGAGATAATTATAAATTCATGGGGCTATAATGAAAATACTGATCATAGAAGATGTCGTAATTAATATAAGACTATTGGAAAAAATACTTAATGATTATGGTTCGTGTGATTCGGTAAGATCTGGTAAAGATGGGTTACAATTATTCAAGGCAGCTCAAAAAAAAAACAAACCATACGATTTGATTTGTCTAGATATTTTTATGCCTGGGATTTCCGGATTTGAAGTTTTGCAGCAAATTCGACAGATCGATAAAGGATTAAAAAAAGTTAAAATAATAATGACAACCTCTTCGGATGAGGAGGAAGACGTTATTAAAGCTATACGTTATGGATGTGACAGCTACATGTTAAAACCATATAATAAGAAAGATATAGAGGAAAAATTAATACAATTTGGGCTTTTTAAGCCTGATGTGGTTGACAAGGATAGTAAAGAAAAAGAAGGTGAGTAGAACTCAATCCATTGGCTGGATTTTATTAATTAAGTCAGGCAAACACGTAAACGAATATTAAAATGTTAAATAATGACGATTTTAGAAAGCATGCACATCAGGTAGTTGATTGGATTGCAGACTATCTGCAGGATGTCGAGAAATACCCTGTAAAATCTCCTGCTAAACCAAAAGAAATTTATAATCAGCTGCCTGATTTGGCTCCTGAAAATGGTGAGCCTTTTGATGTGATCATGAAAGATTTTCAAAATATTATTGTGCCCGGAATTACACATTGGCAAAGCCCAAATTTTTTCGCATACTTTCCGGCAAATTCCAGTTATCCCTCGGTTTTAGCAGAGATGATAACCGCTGCTTTGGGCACCCAGGCCATGATTTGGGAGACGTCTCCTTCTGCTGCAGAGTTGGAAGAACGGGTAATGAATTGGCTAAAAGAGATGATTGGCATTCCTCAGAATTTTGACGGAGTCATTCAAGATACTGCATCAACAGCTACATTGGCTTCGATACTTACTGCACGGGAAAAAATATCGAATTATAAAATTAACTCACATGGCCTTAATGCATGTGGAGATTTTCGGGTTTATTGTTCTACGGAAACACATTCTTCCATTGAAAAGGCTGTGAAAATTGCAGGCATTGGAAAACAAAACCTTGTCAAAATTGAAGTAGATGACAAGCTGAGTTTAAAGCCAGACATTTTATCTGCAGCTATTGAAAAGGATATTGCAGAGGGGAAAAAACCACTTTGTGTTATCGCTTCAATCGGGACAACAAGCACAACATCAATTGACCCAATAAAAAGCATTGCCGAAATATGCAAAAAACATGAGCTTTGGCTGCATGTGGATGCTGCTTTTGCAGGCAGCGCTTTGGTCCTCCCTGAGTTTCGTTGGATGATTGAAGGAATTGAAATGGCTGACAGTTTTGTGTTTAATCCGCACAAATGGATGTTTACCAACTTTGATTGTTCCGCTTATTTTGTAAAAGACAAAGAATCCCTGATACGAACTTTTGAGATTTTGCCAGAATATCTTAAGACGAGAACAAGGGGTAAAGTAAATGATTATCGCGATTGGGGCGTACCACTTGGCAGGCGCTTTAGAGCGTTGAAGTTGTGGTTTGTCATTAGAAATTTTGGTGTAAAAGGCATTCAGGAAAAAATTCGTTTACATATTTCCCTGGCAAAAAAATACTCTGAAAAAATTAATAATCATGCTGAATTTGAGGTACTTGCACCAGTCACGTTAAATACAATTTGCTTTCGCTATAAGCCTGATAATATAAACGATGAAGATACCCTAAACGACTTAAATGAAAAATTACTTCACAAATTAAATGACTCAGGTAAACTGTATCTGACACATACCAAAGTAAAAGATAATTATTCTCTTCGTTTATCCATCGGCCAGACAAATGTTGAGCAAAAACATGTTGAACAAGCCTGGCAATTAATCCAAAATACAAGCTTGGAATTGTTGCATTCCCGGTAATAACAATTTTTTGTAAATATTTTTTTTCGATTGGACAATCATCTGAGTAAAGTATATAAACCCCAAAATAATCTTTCCTGGATTTTATTCATTGTAGTTTTAGCACAATTCTGTGGAACATCTTTATGGTTTGCCGGCAATGGAGTGATGAATGATTTGCTTTCTACTTTTCATCTTGAAAAAAGCGCTTTGGGTCATTTAACTTCAGCCGTTCAGTTTGGATTCATTTCAGGTTCTTTTCTTTTCGCTTTGCTTACAATCGCAGATCGTTTTTCTCCATCCCGCGTTTTTTTTATGAGTGCATTGTCTGGAGCAATTTTTAATCTTGGTACAATTTGGTCTGGCAACACCTTATTCAGTTTAATTATTTTCAGGTTTTTGGTTGGTTTCTCATTGGCAGGAATATATCCGGTTGGAATGAAAATCATCGCTGATTACTACAAAGAAGGTTTGGGAAAATCTTTAAGTTTTTTAGTCGGTGCAGTTGTTTTAGGAACAGCCTTTCCACATTTGCTTAAAGATTTTACAGGAAGCAGCGGTTTCCCATGGCGATCCGTTCTCTTTTTTACATCCTCTCTTGCATTTGTAGGAGGACTGCTGATACTGTTTTTTGTACCCGACGGCCCGTACCGAAAACAAAGTAATAAGCTGGATTTAAGCGCATTGTTCACTGTTTTCAGAAATCGTAACTTTCGTGCGGCCGCGTTTGGATATTTTGGGCATATGTGGGAGCTTTACAGTTTTTGGGCTTTTCTCCCGGTAATTTTAGGCACCTATTCTTCAATATATCCTCAGGCAGATTTGAATATATCAACCCTTTCTTTTTTGGTAATAGGCTCAGGTGGATTGGCTTGTTTTGCCGGTGGTTTTGCATCTCAAAAAATTGGTGTAAAGAAAACCGCGTCTTTGGCTATATTTTTCTCAGGACTTTGTTGCCTTGTTTCACCAGCAATCTTTTTTATAGGTTCTCCCATAATTCTGATTGGATTTCTAGTTTTTTGGGGATGGGTGGTCGTGGCAGACTCGCCACTTTTTTCAACGCTTGTGGCAGGTAATGTGGAAGCAGAAACAAAAGGGACTGCTTTAACAATTGTTAACAGCATAGGTTTTGCCATTACAATTGTTAGTATTCAGCTGATAAATTTTATGCAGGATATATTTGATCCAAAATATATTTATTTAGTTTTGGCAATTGGTCCAATCTTTGGATTAATATCTTTGAATACTAATAATAATATTCCAGCCAATGAAAACGCAGCATAAAATTTGATTGATTAAATCCGAAGTTTGTTTTAATGTTAGCCCATATTTTGGTAAAAAATTACAAAGAAAAGAATGAAAAACTCATATTTTGATTTAATTGAACAAAGTTATTATTTCCCCCAGGAAGGGTTTGATTTACGAAATAACTTCCTGACATTTCATGGCGTTTCGCTCAAGCATCTTATTGAAAAGCATGGCACTCCTTTTAGGTTTATTTACCTGCCCAAAATTGGTGACCAGATTAAGAAGGCGCGTAACCTGTTTAACAGGGCGATAAAAAACAATGCTTATAAAGGCAGATATAATTTCTGCTACTGCACGAAATGCAATCATTTTTACCATGTAATTAACGAAGCCCTAAAACATAATGTTAATCTGGAAACTTCATCCTCTTTTGATATTGACCTGATTTTGTCTTTGCTGGAAAAAGGAAAATTAGACAAGAAAATAAAGATTATTCTCAACGGTTATAAAACCAACGATTACCTGCAGAAGATTATCAAGTTGCATGAACTTGGATTTGAAAATGCAATCACAATTCTGGATAGCAAAGATGAATTGAAACGGCTATTAAAAAAAGTAAAAACAAACCAGAAATTAAAAATTGGCATTCGTATGTCAATAAATGAAGAGCCACAATCGCCGTACTATACGTCCCGTTTGGGCATTCCGCACACAGAAATTGTTGATTTTTTCAAGAAAAACATTCGTGATAATGAAAAGGTAGAGCTTAAAGTTTTGCACTTTTTTGTAGACTCCGGGATAAAAGACACACCGTACTACTGGGGCGAATTTCAGAAGGCGTTAAAACTTTATGTGGATCTTAAAAAAGAAAGTAAAAGTCTTGATTCATTTAATCTGGGCGGCGGATTTCCAATTCGAAATCACCTTGGATTTGAGTACAATTATGAATATATGATTAATGAAATCATTAAAAATATTAAGGAAGTCTGTACAGCGGAAAATGTTCTGGAACCGGATATTTATACCGAGTTTGGCAAATATACTGTCGGAGAATCGGGTGCAATTATTTTTCAGGTTTTGGAGCAAAAACAGCAGAATGATAATGAGAAATGGTACATCATTGATAATAGCTTGATGAACACAATACCGGATGCCTGGTCGATCCAGGAAAAATTTATTTTATTGCCCATAAACAAATGGCAAAACGAGTATGAACGGGTAAATATTGGTGGGATTAGTTGTGATCATTCGGATTATTATAATTCAGAAGATTTTAACCAGGAAGTGTTGTTTCCCGTTTCTCCTAAAAATGACAAAGAGCCTCTTTATTTAGGATTTTTTCATACCGGTGCCTATCAGGATTCTGTTAGTGGATATGGCGGTATAAAGCATTGTTTAATTCCATCTCCAAAACATGTAATAATTGACAGGGATGAAAAAGGCAATATTGTCGATACGGTTTACCGGGAAGAACAATCCAGCCGGGAAATGTTTAATATTTTGGGATACAATGAAAAATAAACGAACATATGCCGGGATTGAGACTGCATTATCTGACTTTGATTTGGCCGCTATACTTTTGCAACCTGTTCCATACGACGGCACAAGTACCTGGGGCAAAGGGGCTGATAAAGGATTTGATGCTTTTTTAGATGCTTCAGAAAATATGGAGCTTTACGATATCGAAACACATTCTGAGGTTTATAAAAAAGGTATTCATATTTTAGATAAGATTGAAGAAGACTCCTCCCCTGAAAATGTTTATAAAACGGTTCTTGAAAAAACACAGAAGTTACTTAAAACAAAAAAATTCCTGACTTTTTTTGGTGGCGAACACTCCATCAGTATTGGCATAATTGAAGCATTCAGAAATAGATATAAAGATTTAACCGTGTTGCAGCTTGATGCCCATGCCGATTTGAGGAAAGAGTATCTTGGCTCAGAGTATAACCATGCCTGCGCCGTGCATAAAGCAAGTAAAACAACCAATCTAATTCAGGTGGGAATCAGGAGTATGGATAGTAGTGAAAAAGAATACCTGAATCCTGAAAAGTGTTTTTTTGCAGAACAGATGTTTGGTCATCAAAACTGGATGGATGAATCAATTTCTAAAATGACTGAAGATGTCTACATCACTATAGATTTGGATGTCTTCGATCCGTCAATTATGCCTTCAACCGGCACACCGGAGCCCGGAGGTATGGATTGGAACACAATTATTCAATATTTGGCCAAGGTTTTTAAAGAGAAAAATATTGTTGGATTTGATATTGTAGAACTTTCTCCGATCGGAGACTTAACCGCACCAGATTTTCTGGCTGCCAAATTATATTATAAACTTTTATCCTATAAATTTTATGAATAAAAAAGGTGAGATTTCACAATTTATGCTTGAGCATTTCAAGCATTTCAATTCTGCCAGTGTTGTCGATGCGGCCAAAGCTTACGAGCAACAATTGGATCTCGATAATAAAATGATGATCACCATGGCAGGGGCAATGAGTACGGCTGAAATCGGCAAAACGCTGGCCGAGATGATCCGCAAGGATAAGGTTCAAATCATTTCATGCACAGGTGCCAATCTTGAAGAAGATATTATGAATCTTGTGGCGCATTCTCATTATAAACGTGTGCCGGATTATCGTGATTTGACCGCCCAACAGGAAAGGGAATTGCTGGACAAAGGTTTGAACAGGGTTACGGACACTTGCATTCCTGAGGAAGAAGCTTTTCGAAGATTGCAAAAACATATATACGCCATTTGGAAAGAAGCCGACCAAACGGGGGAGCGATACTTTCCTCACGAGTTTATGTATAAAATGCTGTTGTCTGGTATATTGGAGCAATACTATGAGATTGATCCAAAAGACAGTTGGGTGTTGGCTGCTGCCGAAAAAAATCTGCCGATTGTCGTACCCGGCTGGGAAGACTCCACCATGGGTAATATTTTTGCCTCATATTGTATTAAAGGAGATTTAAACCCAACAACAATGAAATCCGGTATAGAATATATGGCTTGGCTTGCCGACTGGTATTCTAAAAACACAAAAGATTACGGTATCGGGTTTTTCCAGATTGGAGGGGGCATTGCCGGGGATTTCCCCATTTGTGTTGTGCCAATGTTATACCAGGATTTAGAACGAACAGATACACCTTTCTGGTCATATTTTTGCCAGATATCGGATTCTACTACAAGCTACGGATCATACTCCGGTGCTGTGCCAAATGAGAAAATTACCTGGGGCAAACTGGATGCTGATACGCCAAAGTTTATAATTGAATCTGATGCGACCATAGTTGTGCCATTGATATTTGCATACTTACTAGGATACTAAAATGAAATTTTTTACAACACTTTTGATTCTGTTTTTTACGGTTTTAATTTGGTCCGCAATAAATCCTTTCGATTATTTTACCTGGTTTTTAGAAGTATTGCCGGCTTTAATCGGACTGGTCACCCTGGCAATCACATTTAAAAAGTTTCAATTTACAAACTTGCTCTATGTTTTGATTTTAATCCACAGTATAATTTTGATGGTTGGCGGACATTACACTTATGCCGAAGTGCCTTTGTTTGATTGGATTCGTGAAGCCTTTGACCAGAGCCGCAACAATTACGACAAGGTTGGTCATTTTGCCCAGGGTTTTATTCCGGCAATGATTGCCCGCGAAATCCTGGTGAGAAAAAGTGTCGTTAATGGCCGAAAATGGCTCAATGCAATTATTGTCTCAATGTGTTTGGCCATAAGCGCATCTTATGAATTTATTGAATGGTTTGTCGCAGAACTTTCGGGTGAATCTGCCGAATCATTTTTAGGAACACAAGGCTATATATGGGATACACAATCGGATATGCTTTATGCAACTATTGGCGCGATTGTGGCACTGATTGTTTTAAGCAAACCACATGACCGGCTTTTAAGTAAAATTGGGAAGTAAAGATTTGCAATAAAAAATGATTGAATTGTGTAAAATCCCTCGTTTACAAAATCCTGCTAAGTTTGTATATTCCTTCGCCGATTGAAAGACTTTCAGAATGTAAGAATGAAAGATTAGAGTAGTGTAAAACTTAAAGCGACTATTTAATTGATATTATTTCAATTCTTACTTCCTAAATGTTTTTCAATCTTCAAATATAAATATCTTTCAGATTTTTTAATCTTAAAATCAAAAAAGGGAATACATGGAACGCGTTGAACCATATAAACCAAAAAATAAAATTCGCATTGTAACAGCCGCTTCGTTGTTTGATGGCCATGATGCAGCAATAAATATTATGCGCCGCATTATACAGGCTACGGGATGCGAGGTAATTCATCTTGGGCATGACCGAAGTGTGGAAGAAGTTGTTGATACAGCTGTGCAGGAAGATGTACAGGCCATTGCCATAACAAGCTACCAGGGTGGCCATAATGAATATTTTAAATACATGCATGATCTGCTAAAGAAAAAGGGTGCCGGACATATAAAAATATTTGGCGGCGGTGGCGGTGTAATCCTGCCCGAAGAAATGGAAGACCTGCATAATTATGGTATTAGCAGGATCTATTCTCCGGATGATGGGCGTACACTGGGTTTGCAAGGCATGATTAATGATATGGTGGCCAAAAGTGATTTCCCAACAGGAACAAATATAAACGGCAACGCTGAAAAACTATCCAAAACAAACAAACTGGAAATTGCCCGTTTAATTTCCGCTGCTGAAAACCAACCCGAATCTGTATCGGGTATTCTTAAAAAAATCCATAAAGAAGCAAAAAAGGCGAAAACGCCAATTCTTGGTATAACCGGTACTGGTGGCGCTGGCAAGTCTTCTCTAATTGATGAATTGGTTCGTCGTTATTTGATTGATTTTCCGGATAAATATATTGCCGTGGTTTCGGTTGATCCATCAAAAAGGAAAACGGGTGGGGCATTGCTTGGTGACAGGATTCGCATGAATTCGATTAGAAACGAACGGGTTTATATGCGCTCTTTGGCAACCCGGCAGGCTAATCTTGCGTTAAGCGCACATGTGGAAGAAGCACTGACAATTTTGAAAGCCGCTAATTATGATATGATTATTTTGGAAACATCGGGTATTGGCCAATCTGATACGGAGATTACTGAGCACTCCGATGTTAGCTTGTATGTTATGACGCCGGAATATGGTGCAGCCACTCAGCTTGAAAAAATTGATATGCTCGATTTTGCAGACATAATTGCCTTGAACAAATTTGATAAACGTGGTGCAATGGATGCTCTTCGTGACGTGAAAAAACAATATGTTCGAAACCACAATGCATTCGATCTTGCAGATGACCAAATTCCGGTCCACGGTACAATTGCTTCACAGTTTAATGATCCCGGGATGAACTCTTTATACTGCCTGATTATTGACACAATTAAAGAGCGCTGCAAAGTAGATTTTAACTCATCTTACGAGATTACAGAAGATATGTCTGAAAAGATTTATGTAATCCCGCCAAACCGTACCCGCTATTTATCCGAGATTGCAGAGAACAACCGTAATTATAAAACGTGGGCAGAAAAGCAATCGGCCATTGCCCAAAAATTATATGGACTGAAAAAATCGGTTGAGACCATAAATGAATTAAAGCAAGAAAACAGCGACAAATTAATCGATGATCTTGAAAAGGCTTACGAAAAAATAGCCCTGGAATTTGATCCCAAAAATAAAAAATTAATTGATGAATGGCCGGAAAAGAAAGCCCGCTACACACAAGATTTGTACAAGTTTAAAGTGCGTAATAAAGAACTTGCCATTAAAACAAATAGTGAAAGCTTATCGCATTTAAAAGTCCCTAAAGTAACCATGCCAAAGTATGAAGGCTGGGGTGATATTCTACTTTGGAGTCTGCGGGAAAATGTACCGGGCGAGTTTCCATACACAGCCGGGATTTATCCTTTCAAGCGAGAGGGTGAAGATCCAACTCGCATGTTTGCGGGTGAAGGCGGACCGGAAAGAACAAACCGCCGGTTTCATTATGTCAGTTTGGGAATGCCGGCAAAAAGATTGTCAACAGCTTTTGATTCGGTTACACTTTATGGACAAGATCCGGATCACCGCCCGGATATTTATGGAAAAATCGGTAATGCCGGTGTTTCAATCTGCTGCCTGGATGATGCTAAAAAGCTCTATTCAGGATTTGATTTATCCGATCCCAAAACCTCCGTTTCTATGACCATAAATGGCCCGGCACCAATGATGCTTGGGTTTTTCCTGAATGCGGCAATTGACCAACAGTGTGAGATATATATTAAAGAAAATGGTTTGAAAAAAGAGGTTGAAAAGAAAATCGCTGCAATTTACAAAAACGGCACCCGTCCTGAATATTCTGGCGAATTACCTGAGGGAAATGATGGCCTTGGCCTAATGTTGCTTGGTGTAACCGGCGACCAGGTTTTACCGGAAGATGTTTACTTAGAGATAAAAACAAAAACATTGGCCCAGGTTCGTGGAACAGTTCAGGCCGATATTTTAAAAGAAGACCAGGCTCAGAATACGTGCATTTTTTCAACAGAATTTGCATTGCGTTTAATGGGCGATGTGCAGGAATATTTTATTAATAATGCCGTGCGTAACTTTTACTCTGTTTCAATTTCAGGCTATCATATTGCCGAAGCGGGTGCAAACCCAATCACACAACTGGCTTTAACACTCAGCAATGGTTTTACTTATGTGGAATATTATTTAAGCCGCGGTATGGATATAAACAAATTTGCTCCTAATTTGTCATTCTTCTTTTCCAATGGAATTGATCCTGAATATGCTGTTATTGGACGGGTTGCACGACGTATTTGGTCCAAGGCGATGAAATATAAATATGGTGCTGATGCCCGTTCGCAAATGTTAAAATATCATATCCAAACTTCCGGTCGCTCTCTTCATGCACAGGAGATTGATTTTAACGACATCCGCACGACTTTACAAGCGCTCTACGCGATTTATGATAATTGCAACAGTTTGCACACCAATGCATATGATGAGGCAATCACCACGCCTACCGAAGAATCTGTACGAAGGGCAATGGCTATCCAGTTAATAATAAATAAAGAGCTTGGCCTGGCCATGAACGAAAATCCAATGCAAGGATCATTTATTATTGAAGAATTAACCGATCTTGTTGAAGAAGCGGTTTATGTAGAGTTTGATCGCATAACGGAACGCGGCGGAGTTTTGGGTGCAATGGAAACCATGTACCAGCGCAGCAAAATCCAGGAAGAAAGCCTTTATTATGAAACATTGAAACATACTGGCGATTTTCCTATTATTGGCGTAAACACATTTTTAAGCTCAAAGGGGTCGCCAACAGTTATTCCTCAGGAAGTGATACGATCTACGGAAAAAGAAAAAGAAAACCAGATTGACACATTGAAAGACCTGCATACAAAACGCAATAAAGAAGCACAGAAACAACTTAGCAAGATTCGATCTGCAGCAGTACAAAATGAAAATATTTTCGAAACATTGATGGAAGCCTCAAAGGTTTGTTCAATCGGGCAAATCTCACAAGCGCTGTTTGAGGTAGGTGGGCAGTACCGACGAAATATGTAACACCAATTTGTCTTAATGGAATAGTGGAGTAATGGATTACATCTTTATTTTATAAAAGGGGAAACGATTATGAAACTATGCATTTATACCTCGATATCTGTTTTGCTAATATCCGGATTTGCTTTTAGTCAGGTAACTATTAATCCGGATGATCTATTGGGGTTAATCGGTAAAAGTGGTACTGTAGAAGAAGATACCAGTGGTTTTATCAATGTTTCACCGGGGCCGGCAGGTGCAAACCAAACCTGGGATTTTAGTACAACTTCCCTGGTAGCGGAAGAGTCGATTATGGAGTTTCTGGATCCGAAAAATACGTGCTGTGCCGATTCCTTCCCTTCCTCAAATTTTGCCAACCTGCAATATTATTCCGGTGAAAACCCGGATTCAGTTTATGGGTATTTCGAAGTAACCTCTTCATCAATATACTTTTTCGGAGTTGCCGGGAAAGAGGATGATAGCACTTCAGTTCTCTTTCTAGATGAAGATATTGCCCCATTGCCATTAAATTATGGCGCCAGTTGGACATCTGTATCAAGTGATACATTTTTTGGAGGAGTTTTCGCGGTTGTTTTCAGGGATTCAACCTACTCTGAAGTTGATGCCTGGGGCTCAATAACAGTTCCGGCCGGTACATTTGAAAGTTTACGGATAAGAGACAACTACACAGAATATGAATATGTTTATTTTGACGGGAGCATTGTAAGTAGTGATACAAGTACTACTATAAATTACGAATGGGTAACCAAAAATAATTTTCTTGCCGCCACAATGGAAAGCCAGGATGGTGAAACCAATCCTAATTTTTCAATGGCCGCATATATGTCGCGGCTTAAATCTTCAGGGCCTACTTCAATTGCAGATCATTCTCATTTAAATAATCCAAATAGTTTTGAGCTGTTCCAGAATTACCCAAACCCTTTTAATCCTGAAACTGTGATTAAATTTAATTTGGCTCAGGTTGAAAATGTACGGCTTGATGTTTTTGACACGAACGGAAAACGGATTAAATCACTTGTAAATGGGCAAAAATCTGCAGGAATTCACAGCATTATTTGGAATGGAAAAAATGCAGATGGTATAAATGTGGCAAGTGGTATTTACTATTATTCATTAAGCATTGCAGGAAAAAAAATTGCTCACCGTAAAATGGTTTTGATAAGATAGATTTAATTATTTGCACCTTCTTTATAATGGAAAAGAGCGCAACATAGCAGCAATTGCAGGTTTGATTTTGGTGGTGTTAAACTTTTTTGCATTTTTAATTTTCCAGGATGAATTACCATTTGTATTTAAAATGTTAAGGGTTGTTGTCCCCCTTCATGCGGCTATGTTGGGTGGGGCTTTGCGAAGAAAATATGTTAAGGCAGCTTAATAGACCTTCCAGATTTTAAAAACCTGGAAGGCTTGAAAAGATTATTTTTTCTCAATTTCATTATTAATATAAAAAAGCTCTTCTACAGGTCTTACCGGCCGGGCAAACCATAATGGTCTTCTTAATCCATCTGGTCCCGGAGCAGGACGGGTCATCTTTAACCATTCCTTATATATTTCAAATGACTTATCCGTGTCCACAACAACATCACCATAGCGATCACCTTCATGTACTTTTTCAATCCGTACCTTTTGATGCCAGCAATGCATTCCGCTAATTGGGTCTGGGTGAACTTCATGCGTAATATTTTGATGCACGCCTCCGTCAGTCCAGAAAATCCTTGATGAATCTGCATCGGTACTTTTATAAGGCCGGATGCCATCAACTACGCGCATTTTCCATTGACTGCCATCATTTTCCAAAGTAACAGTATTCGATGCCCAGCGATTTCCACCCATTTTATCTTGCGGTCTTTTCCAACGCCCGATGTGGTGCGAGCAAGCAATCACGCCTGGTTTCATTCCTTCTGTCACCCAAACTTTGTCAACAAAATAACCAATGCCAGTATTAACGCGGATCATATCATCACTTTTAATACCAAACTTTTCAGCATCCGATGTGTGCATCCAGATGGGATTGCGATTTGATATTTCTGTGAGCCACTTTGCGTTTGCCGAGCGTGAATGGATTAGAGTTGGTAAGCGGAATGTTGGGACCAATGGAAAGTCGCCTTTTTCGCGATCCATTTTTTCCTCCTGAATGTGGCTTTTAATGTAAACCGGGATTTTATACTCCGGCCATTTCCAATCAACCATGGTTTGTGAATAGAATTCTTGTTTTTTGGAAGGTGTATGAAATCCAACCCGCGCTTTGCCATCGACCTGAACACCAATAACTTTGCCATCTTTAATAACAGCACCATCTTCATTCACTGAAGTATTTTTTAATGCTTCTTCTGAAACTTCATCCATGTGCTTATTGTACGTCGATTTTTCAATTTCGAAAGCACCATATTTTCGCATATAATTCAGAGGAGATAAGTCTTCTTCTTTCGCCTTTTCAGGCAACCCGGGTACGCGCTCAAAAATATACTGGTAATATTCTTCGATGGTCATCTTTTCAGCCGAGCGATAAGGCGACTCAAAATGTTTTTTAATTCCCATACTGCCATCCGGATCAATCCGCCAGGAAAGTTCTATCCAAAACTCATCTTCTTCCCATACTTCTCCCGGATTGGCCTGGTAGGTAAACTCAACATCTTTGCCTTGCCTTCGCATCGCTTCCCTTAAAACCGGTTGGCGAAAGCCCATCCATTTTCCGGAATGCGTTTCATAGCTGATAATATCGTGCCGCTCAGCAGAGTGGCCCATTGGCAGGACATAATCGGCATAATAAGCAGTTTCGTTCCAAGTTGGTGTTAGGGCAATGTGCATACCCATTTTTTCTTCATCCTGTAAAACCTCCATCCAGCTAAACCCATCGGGGTATGTCCAAACAGGATTAAACACCCGTGAAAAATAAACATCCATTTTTCCACGGCCTTCCTTAAGAAAGTGAGGCAATAGAAAACTCATTTCAAAAAAAGCCAGCGGGTATTCATCCGGAAAATGAAGCAGATTCCAAAATTTTTGTGCCGGCGGTTTGTTTGGTGTATCCGGTTTATACTTATTCCAGGCGCTAGGTTGTGTACCACCTACTGTCCCAACGCTGCCTGTAAGAACGTTAAGAAAATGCAGACAGCGCGCAACAGCCCAGCCTCCCAAATTTCCGCTTCCCGCACTACGCCAGTTATGAGTTGCAAAATGTTCACCCGCTGCTCCAATCTTGCGGGCAACTTCTACGATGGTGTTTGCATCAATTTGGGCTTCTTTGGCTGCAAACTCTGGTGTATATTCTGCATATTCTTCGCGCAGAGCTTTTATAAAATTATCAAATGTTACTTCATCAGCCGGGTATTCCGCTTGCAGATAATCCTGCCAGTTTACCCAGTCCTTCATAAATTTTTCGTTAAATAAACCTTCATCCAAAATGATTTTTGCCATGGCCAGCAAAACAGCGGCTTCGCTTCCCGGATAAGTTGGCATCCAGAAATTAGCCATACTGGCGGTGTTAGAAAGGCGCGGATCCATCACAGCCATTTGAGCACCATTCATCAAACCTTCAATTATGCGCTGGGCGTGTGGATTAAAATAATGGCCTGATTCCAGGTGGGCACTGATTAATAAAATGAACCGGGCATTAGCATGATCCGGTGATGGGCGGTCATAACCGTGCCAGATGGCATAGCCAAACCGTGCCCCGGATGAACACACATTTGTATGGCTGTTATGGCCATCAACACCCCAGGATTGCAATACACGATCGATATAGCCTTCATGACCAGGGCGGCCTACGTGATAAGCGATCTCATTATTCCTGCCTTCTTGAATAGCTTTTCTAAGCCTGCCGGAAATGTCATCTAAAACATCATTCCAGGAAACACGTTCCCATTCACCACTGCCGCGTTTGCCAACCCGTTTAAGCGGGTATAAAATTCGGTCTGTATCATTTATCTGGTTGATGGTTGCAGGGCCTTTGGCACAATTGCGTCCACGACTCCCCGGATGATAAGGATTGCCTTCAAACTTACGCACCTTCATGGTTTCTTTGTCGATATAGGTCAATAACCCGCAACCGGCCTCGCAATTAAAGCAATTGGTTGGCACAATCATATAATTTTTCTTTTGGCGATTGTGTCCGCTGGTGGCTTCATATTCTGTCCAGTCATCCCACTTTTCCGGTGGTGGAAAATTTGTCTGGTCACCCGGCTCAACGATTCGCTCGATAGGTTCACCATCCTCGTGCAGAGCAGGTATGATATGCATTTTTTCTGCAATTTTTTCAATCAAACTTGGTTTGTGCTTTGTTGCCATTTTTTTCTCCAAAAATCAAGATCAATATTTTTGAATGCTTATCTTGTCATTCTGAGTGAAGCAATGCGAAACGAAGAATCTACCTTTCCTGGGATTCTTCGCTTTGCTCAGAATGACAGAAGTTTATTATGTTACGAAAGTGAAATCATTTGAGGCGCGCGAACCCAAATGTGTTCTGTTATATAAAGTCCGATTAAAACAAGTACTCCCGTAATCTGCAGCATACCTGTGCCAATAAAAAACATCATTATAAGCGGGATTAAGTTGCCAATGATGATAGCACCAATCCAAAACAGCTTTGAAAATCTCCCGCTAATAATCATCTGAGCCGTATTCTTTGCATCGGTTGTTGGATGCGAAATAAACAATTCTGCAAAAACAATAAGCAGGTTGGCAATTATTGAGAATGTAAGGATTTGGCTTAGAAAACCTTCCATTAGGTTTGAGGTGCCAATAAGTGCAAAAATTGCTGACCCGGCCAAAAATGGATGTATTAGCATGTGCAGGATTAAAGCCGGACTTTGCCAAAAATCGCGTCCTTTTGCCTGTGCAAATAAAAAGGCTGTATAAACTGAAACAATTATTGCGAAAACGGCAGCTCCCCAAAATGCCAGTTGTTCCAATCCTGAAAAGGCGAAGTATTTTGCAACGCCCCAAAGTGTAACAAGGCCTCCAAAAGCAGTAATCGAATAACCGCCTCGAACCAGCCATGATTTCCATTGTGGGCGCAACAGGACATAAGCAAAACGAGTAGGTTTATCCAGGTCTTTTACAAGTAGTGCACCGGTTAATCCTAAAAATATTAATGATCCGATCAGTCCGGTCCATTGTGTTTCATCAGCAACGAGGGTTCCGCTCAGGATTGCCAGAAAAGGAATCAGAAACATTCCTGCAGCTATGGCTTTGGTTAAAACATAAGCTGAAACTTCCCAGCCCCAAAGCACACCTTTTGAGGGAGCATCATAAGCGCGGCGAATTGTATCCTGCAAAATGCCTTTTGGCGAAGTAATTGTGTTATCGCCTACTGGTTTTACTTTATCCGGTGTTGATGGATTTACTGTTCCGTTTGTGGCTTGAATTTTATATAGCTCAACAGGATCATTTTTTGCGATCAGAGACTCGGCATATTTGGCATAATGGCCAACACCGCTGCTTTGCGAGTTCCACATGTAATTATCTGAGGTTTCTGCATGTGCCGGTGAAAGAGATGATTCATCGGCATCAATATAAAACAGGTTGGGTTTGGTTCCTTTTTCCGGTTTACGCGCCTTAACTTGTTCGCGGGAAAGAAGCTGGGCAATTTCTGTATGGGGGTTATTCATATCACCGGAAATAATTGCCTGCTCCGGGCAAACATTTACACAGGCGGGTTCCAGCCCAATATCAATTCGGTGAGTGCAGTAGTTACATTTGGCCGCAGTCTGTGTTTTGGGATCGATATAAAGTGCATCATAAGGGCAGGCCTGCATGCAGGATTTACACCCAATACAACGGCGATTGTCAAAATCCACAATTCCATCATCACGGATGTGCAGTGCTTCCACAGGGCAGATTTCTGCGCATGGTGCGTCTTCGCAATGGTTGCAGCGCATAACGGAAAAAAGGCGACGTGTATTTGGATATTCTCCTTTTTCCACATATTTGACCCAGGTGCGGTTTACTCCAACGGCTACATCGTGCTCCGATTTGCAGGCAACTGTACAGGCATGGCAACCGATACATTTCCTGTTATCAATTATAAAACCGTAGTTCATATAGTATCCTGTTTAATTCTTTTAGAATGTTGTTAGACTTGTGAAAGAATTGTTGAATAATGAGTTACTTGAATATCGGAGAATTGGAATGATGTTAATCCAAATACCACTTTTACAATCATTAATTTTCCAATCCATCCCCAATAAAATACATCGGGATTTCGACTAAAACGTTCAACAATCCTTCAGTTCTTCAATGTAATGCTGCACTGCTTCTTTTTTGTTTAAAAAGAAATGATCTTTGCCAAGCTTTTCCTGAAAACCGGACAGCTTCAACATATCGCGAACAGGGCCTTTTACATTCGTCAAATAAAGTTCTATACCCCTTTTTTTCAATGTGTCGGCAATGTCATGCAGACCGGTATCTGCGGATGAATCAATTTCGTTTACGCTGCTGGCATCAAAAATAACCGCCTTAATTTTTCTCTCACAAGAAAGTGTATTTGTTTCTATTAAATCTTTCAGGAAGGCAACATTTGCAAAATACAAGGATGCGTCGATTCGAAAAATAAAAAGGCCTTCAATTTCTTCTGCATGTTTGTCACGATCGAAATTTCTCAAAGTCTCTGTTCCCGGCACTTGTCCCATTTTGGCAATATGCGGGTTGCTGATTCGTCTTAATATCATAACCAAGGATGCGGCAATTCCTACAAAAATTCCATATTGAACGCCTAAGAAAAGTGTGGCGAGAAATGAAAAAAGAAGAACATAAAAGTCGCTTTTTTTTACTTTGTACAGTCTTTTGGGTTCATTAAGATCGAACAAGCCGGAAACAGCTACAATAATAATTGCTGCCAAAACAGCGGTTGGCATATAATAAAACAAGGGTGTTAAAAACAATAAAGTTAAAGCAATTATCAGTGCATTTACTAAAGAAGATACTTGAGTTTTTGCTCCTGACTCGGAGTTTACGGCTGTTCGTGAAAAACTACCGGCCATTGGATATCCGCCAAACAATCCTGAAGAGACATTGCTTAGCCCGACACTTTTTAGTTCCAGATTTGCATCAATTGTGTAGTTATGTTTAGCGGCAAATTTTTTCCCAACGGCTATTGCTTCCATAAAACTCATAAGTCCAATCGTTAAACTTATTGGAATTAATTGTTGGATAATTGTCGGGTCAAACTCAGGGATTGTGAAAGTCGGGAGACCGCCTGGTACATCTCCAACAATCAGAATTCCGTGCTGATCAAGATCAAAAAACCAGACAGTTACAGTGCTAAGAATTACAACAGCCAAAGCGCCCGGGACAGCTGGTAAATATTTCTTAATTGTTACAAGAAAAAATATACTGGAAAGCCCAAGAATTAAGGTTGAAGAATTAATCATTGAAAAGTTTTGAATGATATTTGAAAGGTTAGTATAAATATATGTGCTTAGCGGGATTGAAAGCCCAAGAATATGTTTAAGTTGACTGGTGGCAATAATTAAAGCAGCAGCAGAAGTAAACCCGCTAATAACCGGAGTAGACAGAAAGTTTACCGTAAATCCTAAACGCAAAGTCCCGACCGTATACTGAATTATTCCTACAAGAATAGCTGTTAACCCGGCCAACATAATGAAATGCTCAGTCCCGGTATGAGCAATCATCCCAACACCTGAAGCGACCAAAAGTGAATCGATTGCAACCGGCCCAACAGAAAGATGGCGTGAACTGCCAAAAATTGTATAAGTAATAAGCGGGATAAGAGCCGCGTAAAGCCCGGCAATTGGTGGTAAACCTGCTAACATAGCATAAGCCATTCCCTGTGGAATTAGCAAAACCGCAACCGTAATGCCAGCAATTAAATCATTTTTTAAATAACTGCTTTTATATTTTGGCAACCACTTCAATATTGGGAAAACTTTATGCATTAGCACATCGCCTGCATTAATCAGAGGAATTAATATTTATTTAGGTTTCTACGTAGAAGGGAGGGCAACTAATGAAAATATTTATTGGACGAACTAATATAGATTGCCTAAAAATATTAGGCAAATCAAAATGGAGTTACATTTTGTAAATTTTAACAGAGAAATATATTTCATATTATATGATTTATTGTAATATTAGAAATCTTCTTTTCATTTATAAAATTTACTTTAAAAATCTAACTAACGATTGAGGTGAAAAATAAAACCATTTACTGATTATATAAAATACTCTCTAAAAGACATGCAAGAGCGATCAGAAAAATTTTATTCTGAAATTAATAAACGTCGCTCCATTAGAGATTTTTCCGATGAAGCAGTTGATAATTCAATTATTGAAAACTGCATAAAGTCTGCAGGAACAGCGCCAAGTGGAGCACATCTTCAACCATGGCATTTTGTTGCTGTTTCCAATAGTGAAATAAAAAAGAAAATCCGGGAAGCTGCTGAAAAGGAAGAATATGAATTCTATCATGGTCGTGCATCTGAAGAGTGGCTGGATGATCTGAAACAATTTAAAACAAATGAACACAAACCATTTCTGGAAACAGCACCGTGGTTAATTGCAATTTTTGAAAAAAGATATGGTTTGAAAGATGAGGGTGAAAAGAAAAAGCATTACTATGTTACCGAGTCTGTTGGTATCGCAACCGGCATGCTGATTACGGCAATCCATAATGCCGGGTTAGTTTGCCTGACTCATACACCAAGCCCGATGAAGTTTTTAAATGAAATTCTGCAAAGGCCGGTAAATGAAAAACCATTTTTATTACTGGTTGTTGGGCATCCTGCAAAAGGCGCAATGGTGCCGGATAACAAACGAAAAGACATTAATGAAATTGCTACATTTCTTTAATAATGGACTTAATTCAAAAAGAAATATGAGTAGCTGTCAACCTGAATTCATTTCAGGTTCTATCACTAATTGGAAGGATACTGAACCAAGTTCAGTATGACGAAACACTTTAGGTTGTTTATTTGTATTTTACCGCTTTTAAAAACTTTGTAACAGCAGCCCAGTAATCCTTATGCTCCGGGAATTTTTCCCATAAGGCACGTGACCCATGCTGGCCATCTGTTTTGGGTAAAAAATTGGCTTTATCTTTTGAAGGAAGAGCTTTGTAAATGGCTTTCCAGTTTTTGTGTTCATCTTTGGCCGAGGTAATAAAAACAGGAACTTTGACCAACGCGGCATGTGTTGAGATATAATCAGATGGTTTACCTGCCTTTTTAAAATATTCACCGGGTGCAAAGGCCAACATCGCAGTAATTTTGTTTTGGTTGGTTGCTGTAAGCACAAAAGACAACGCTGCCGAATATGAACTACCCCAAATAAAAAGCTTATTTGGTTTAAGATTAGTTGTCGCGTAATCCAATGCTGCCTGCATATCCTGAAAAGCATCAATATACTCAGTATTTTTACCAGCTTCTTTTGCCCGTTGATTGGTTTCGTTAATAACTTCGTTTACTTCATTTCCCGAGCGCTGATCAATTGCCAGGCAATTAAATCCCATTTCATTTAATTTTGGCGCAATCTCCTTATACTCGCCTCTGCTCCAGCCGGCCTGATGAAATAAAATTATTAACGGGGCATTTTCTGCCTGAAGGTAATAATCAGCGGTTATCAGTAATCCATCCTGCGATTCAAACTGAATAGTTTCCGGATTAGCTGAAGAAATTGAAACGAATAATAAAGAAAGAAATAAAATACGCATTGGAATCTCTCCTAATATTTACTGGTTGAAAATATAACTAAAATTACTCATTAATTATTTTCAAGTTTCAAAAAAGTATAAAATTATTGGTAAAGCCTGTTTATTTATGACCGACAAAAAATATCTTGATGTTAGCAAAAAAACCATAATGAAAAGGAAATGGCAGTTATGAAAATAGTAGTTACGGGTGGAGCAGGATTTATTGGGAGCCATATTGTAGAGCATTGGCTTAGTGAAGGCGCAGAAGTTCATATTCTTGATAACTTTAGAAGCGGTAGAAAGGAAAATGTTGATTTATTTCCAGAAGCACAATTTAATGAAGGCAGCATAACGGACAGAGAATTTGTATTTAAGGTTTTAAAAAATACTGATTATGTACATCATTTAGCGGCAATGATTTCTGTACCGGAGTCGATGGACAAGCCATTAGAATGCGTTGACATAAATGTTAATGGTTTAATTAATATTCTTGATGCAGCACGTGAGCACGGTATAAAAAAAGTTGTCCATAGCAGTTCGGCAGCGGTTTATGGCGATAATCCGGTTTCACCCAAAACGGTAGATATGCGGCCGGAACCACTTTCACCTTATGGAATTACAAAGTTGGATGGTGAATATTATTTAAAACTTTACAACGATACATTTAATACCGGCACAGCATCTTTGCGCTATTTTAATGTATTTGGCCCAAGGCAAGATCCTAAAAGCCAATATGCTGCAGCCATTCCTATTTTTGTGCATAAGGCATTAAAAAACGAAAATTTAATGATTTTTGGAGATGGTGAACAAACACGCGATTTTGTATTTGTAAAAGATGTTGTACAGGCAAATATCCTGGCAGCAACCAAGCCTGAAGCAACAGGCGTTTACAATGTGGCTAATGGTCATTCGATCACTATCAAAGAGCTATGTGAATTGATTATTGAAACGACAGAGAGTAAAAGTAAAATCGTTTTTGCTGATCCCAGACCGGGCGATATTAAGCACAGCCTGGCCTCAGTTGATCTTACCAAAAAAGAACTGGGATTTGATCCGAAGTTTGATTTAGTAAATGGAATGCGGGAAACGATAAAATATTTTATGCAATTGTTTGGTTAAATAATGGCATTTCCAATTATCCAAGCTAATTACAATTTTGAATGCACAATGTGCGGCAATTGCTGTACTGGAGACCAAAAAGTTAATCTCAATTTATTTGATTTGTATAAGATGGCATTATATGAAAAATATGAAAATACCAGGCAGCTTTTTGATAATGAAACTGTTTATCTTGTAAAAACACAAAATGATGCCTGGCAGCCACAAATAAAATTCAGAGCACTTCCATCAAATAAGTTTAATAAGAAGTCTATTAAATTTTGCCCCTTTTTAATAAATGACCTGAATGATCAAAATAATCTGAAAGGACTGTGCTGTTTACATCCGCAAAAAAAACCATTAATCTGTTCAATGGCCCCGGTTGGTAGAGTTTTAGATTTAAAAGATGATTCTGAAAAATTTGTTTTTGTAAAACCTGCACCGGATTGCCCGGGTGTGGAAAGTAAAAAAATCCATTATCTTGATGACATTAAAAATAATCTTACAGCCGAATTAGAGTATGAAAAACGATTCTTTAAAATTCTGGACTCTTTAAAAAAAGATCATCAAAAGGCATTTTATTTACAGGAACTTTATTCCTTCAAAGCCACTGAAAACTTTGAAAAAATCTTAACCATTTTAGAACAAAAATTCGCTCAATAAAATCCTCAGAAATTTGAACAGCCATCAGAAATCTGATACTATTTTTTCATGATTGTCGGTTTAAATTTCCGTTTACTTCCTCAAAATACCTTTCATCAATTATGGCATAATAATTGGTACTTCTCTACCATGATTATCCCAACATAAATAATCCTACAAAATAAATGAGCAAGTTAATTGCTGATAAAATAAAAAGGTTCAATATGGCCAAGATCATTTCACCATCATTTGCAATATTTTTTTTGCTGCTCACTTTTTGTACGGGTCCAAATGATTCAATTCAAAATGGTTCATTCATACTTGATGATTCTTTTACCGTGCATTATCAGGATACTCTTTTTAATGAACCGGAAAATATCCGGATATCTTTTGATGAGGTTTTTGAAGATTCCCGTTGTCCTGAAAATGTGGTTTGCCTTTGGGCAGGAAATGCGAAACTTGGCTTAACACTCTCCCAAAACCAAACAAAATTTCCATTTGAATTAAATTCTCACGGAGGTGTGCGATTTCCAAAAGATACAACACTTCTTAGCTACAAAATTGCTTTATTGGATGTTAAACCTTATCCACATACGGACAGCACCTATACAGAAGAAGATTATTCAGCTACAATAATTGTTTCAAAAACAACCGGACTTTAAATGAAATATTTTTGAAAGGAAAAGAAATGACAAAGCTAAGTATTGTTCTAATTTTTGCACTGATCTTTATCGGGTGCTCAAGTTCTTTGGATTCGCAGGAAGATGAAAACACAAATCATAAACTGCAGATTACTTTTAAAAATGTTTCATCACAGAACCTGCAAAATTTAATTGTAGCAGATAAAACTATTGGAACTCTTCTTGCCAATTCTTCTTCCGGGGCAATTGCATTTGATAACTTTGGATTTGATACCGGAATGGTTGATGAAGATATAAGTGTGGAAGTTAATGGCGAGGAGCTTAATAACCATGAACGAGGTTTCTGGTGTGGAACGGAAAAGGTAACTACTGATTCCGGAAAATATACAATCAAACTGGATATCAATGAATATGGTTTAGTTATTTATTGTGAGAATGCACCAACAATTTTTGATAATCCATAAAACGGTATAAATAATTTTTCAACTTGGGGGAGCAAAAAATGATTCGCTATATTTTAGTAACAATAATTTTACCAATCAGTTTATTTGCACAGTTTATTTCAATTAAATCCATACCTGTAGTAACGGGCGATCAGTTTCTTTTGTACCCATCGCAAAATCTGGCTATGGGCAATGTATCTGTTGCAATCGATGATCCTCTGCTTGATGTATTTAATAATCCGGCTAAGGGCAACAGGATAACCGGCCTGACACTGTTTTTTCAACCGACATTTTATACTGTCTCGAATAACTTGGGTGGAGCGCGCACTTTGCCTGGAACTTTGTTCATAAAAAGGGGGGATTGGTTTTCTGTAATATCCGCATCATTTCAACAACTGGAAGCAGCCAATCTAACCAATCCAAACCGTTTTACTTTTCAGGATTCTAAACCGGGTGACCGTTATTCAACAAACCGCTATGCCTTTTTTAGCATCGGTACAAAACTGCCCTGGGAAAATTTTTCTGTGGGTGGAAGTTTGTACTGGTCGGATTTAAGTGCGGTTGGCGGTGTGGACTTGTTGTATAACCAAAGTACGAACATCAGTCAAAATGGTGATATTTATGAGTTGCGTGGCGGATTGTTTTATGAAGATGATTATTCCAGTTTTGAATTGGTTGGTTTATACAATAATTATGAAATGCTGCATGAAGTGACCTATAGGGATTTTTTCTGGCGCGAAGATATTAATGTCTGGGCAGAGGACATGCGTATCGAAAACAATTTGGATCATACTGATACGTATGGCGCCCATGTTGCCTACAAAGAAAAGATAAACAAAGAAGGTCCGCAGATTGGTGCAATGGCAACTGTAAACTGGAAAACGCATCCCAAAATCCCAAACTATGAAATAATGAATATCCCGCGTGATCCCGGAAATACCTGGGCGTATAATTTTGGTATCGGCATTGGAGTTGAAAATGAAAAAACACGTTTTGGCCTGGATTTTATTTTCGAGCCTGTTTGGAGCAATACCTGGGCAAACGCTGAGGAAGAAATCGATTTGGGGAATGGCCGCAAAATTTTGCCCGGACAGAAAACAATCGAAAATAATTTTACTTTTAATAACTGGATTGGCCGGATTGGCATAAATAAAATTTATTCATCTTATGATTTTAGTGCCGGATTGGAAATAAACAGCCGTCGATATAACCTGGATCAGTTTGACTATATTCAGCAATCCAACCGCAGCCAGGAAGAAAACTGGACTGAGTACACATGGAGCTGGGGGATTGCTCTTCATTTCAGCCGTTTCAATTTAAGATATAATGGTCGTCTCATTACTGGTTCCGGCATTCCTTCAATTAACCAGGGTTGGGGTTGGGTAACTTTTGATAATGCCCGAATGGCGGCCTCTGATATTATTGCAGCGCCTGCCGGTAGTTTAACAACAGATTTCCAAAAAGTTTTTACCCACCAGTTTGTCATCCAGATTCCTTTGAGTGGAGAATAAAATGTTGAAAAAAGTAACAGGTTTGTTAGCCGCTTTTGTGATTTTATTTTCTGGATGCTCTGAAAATCCGGGTAGCCCATATACTGAAAAATATATTACAAAGTCTGTTGATCCGGTTCATGCCAATATTCAAAATCCGAAAGAGCGCTGGCAGGCTTACCAATTAGAAGATTATATGATTAGCTACAGCAATAATTGCTACTGTATCTGGGGTGGCAGGGAATTTAAGGTTGCAGTGCGAAATAATAAAATTGTTGAAGTTTTTGATCCGCGCGGTGAGGTGATTGTTGATACAAGTGAATATAACTGGTACCGAACAATTGATCAGATGTTTGAGCTTACAGAATCAATTAATCCTGACAGTGTTTATTATTTTAGAGCTGAATATGATAGCTTGTATGGCTTTCCGGACAATGTCTGGGTAGATTATGACAGCCTGATCGCTGACGAAGAGTTTGGCTTTTGGGTAGGTTCTCTGGAAGAAATAATTAAGTTCAATTAATGTAATATGTTCTTTACTATTTTGGTTTTAACTTGAAAACAGGTTGTCATCCTGATTGGAACAGGGTGGAGAGAAGGATCCCATTGACCAATTGGATTCTTCGTTCCACTCAGAATGACAACCATAAATAGGTTATCTATGAAAAATTTTTTATTTCTACTACTAATATCTTTCACTGCTTATTTCTGCTCGACAAATACAACTGATCCGGTAGAAGAAGAATCCATTATTGGGGAATGGGATTGGGTTGTTTCAACCGGTGGAATTGCTGGGTGGACTATAACGCCTTTTTCCACAGGCGTTAATTGGTCTTATTCATTTTATGCTGACTCAACAGTTGTTTTTGCCAAAAATGATACGGCTGTACTTACATCGAAATTCAGAATAATAGAAGACACTTTAAAAATTGATGCTACACCAATTGATCAGATAATAAAAATTGAAAATGACAAGCTTACCATGAGAGAAGACTGCATAGATTGTTATGAGCATGTGTATCAGCGCAACACAAGCTCCTCAAACAATATTATCATAGTTGATGATTTAGCTTTGATCGATTTAAAAGGCGACCCGGTTCAATTAAACAGTGTTTCGATTTCAGATGATATTTTAAGTTTATCCGTTTCTTATAGTGGCGGTTGTGAAGAACATGAATTTGGTTTGTTTGCAGGCAAAGCTTTTATGAAATCCAATCCGGTACAGGCACAAGTTATACTTGCCCATGATGGTAATGGTGACAGCTGCGAAGCCTGGATAACAGAAACTTTGAATTTTAATTTATCACCAATTAAAAAAGTGTATCAAAATTCCTATGGCGCCTCGGGCTCGATGTATTTGCGAATTTCCACAGCATCGGATTCAACAGTTTTTCAACCTATGCCGCTTTATTTATTTTAAATAGCAAAGGAGGAAGAGTGAAGTTAAAACAATATATGCTTTTGCTGATTTTTTTTCTGGCTCATAATTGCTCAAACTCCGTTGGAAATGATGTTATTACAAAAGAAGGGATTGTAATTTGGGAAGGATCGTATGCAGTCGATGGTTGTGGCTTTTCAATTGAGATAGAAGACAAAATTTATAAACCAGAGAATGAAGAAATAATTTCAGTTGATTTCACAATATCCCATAGAACACAAGCTATAATTCGATTTGAATATCTTCATAAAGAACTGGAATATTCTTGTGGTTTTTCAGGACCCCAATTACGAGAAGGAATAAAACTAATAGCAGTTTCAAAAATTTAGTAAGGCTCTCGAAATGATTAATGGTGACTGATGGAGGTTCAAAATATATAAAGGATGCCCCCTTCGTCTGCGCTCAGGGTGAAGCATTAAAAGGGAAAGTACGAGATGTGTTCTTCATGGTGAGCGGAGACGAACCATTTTTTATTTATTAATACGAGTGGAAAGAAAGTGAAATTCAGAGTTCTTCAAAGGTGTTAAAATGAAACAAATGATAGTAATACTATTTTTAGGAATAAGCATTATCATGTCTTCAAAGCAAGATAAAAATTTTGAAATACGGCCGGTCTATTCAGTGGATTCTGTTGAAGTGTTAAAATCGGCTAATGAAGAAATCTTGCTGAAAACAATATCGACCGCCCCAAATCCATGTTATGAGTTTTCTCATATTGATCTGGATGAAACAAATATTGCCAGCAATGAAATCTGGGTAACAGTTTTTGCAAAAAAAGATAAAAGTGTAAACTGTATTTCAGTAATTGGAAAAATGGAAGCAGAGTTTACTCTAATCGTTCCCAAAACGGGCGCATATAAAGTTGTATTTAAAGGGAAAACCAAAAATCTGGAAAAATATATTGAGGTAAAATAAAATGAAAAAGCTTATTTTAATCGCAGCCATGGCTTTGATATTTTCCCTGAAAAATACTTATGCCCAAGATGGAAATCAAAGATTTTTAACAAAGGCTGGTTCGTATACGCTCACCATAAAGAACTGGTCCTTCATCCCGAGCGAAGACGAGGGATATTTGTAAAATGAAATATTTTAAAAATACATCTTTAAAAATCAGAATCCTGATTACCTTCACCGCAATCACCATTTTGCTGGTGGCGATTATGGCACGGGTAAGTTACGAATCTGTAAAAGAAAACTATTTGCAACAGGCCGGTGAACATGTGAAAATGCTAAGTACATATATGGCCAAATCGCTGGATGTAAAGTACCTGGACTTCATTTCTTCTTCTAAAAATAATCTTGCCGATGAAGTTTATCACAAGTTCCTTGTAGGCCATGTTCAAAAAAGCGGTGTGGAAAACGCCTTCATTTTTGATAAGAGCCTTGCCTTGCTGGCAACTGCTAAAGCCGGAATTTCCTCCTCGCAATTGAAGCTGAACCAGAATGAAATATTGTTAGTTTCACCTGGGGCAAGTGGCGTCTCTGTTCCATTTTCCAACAAAGAGGGACATTGGTTTATCTGGGGTTTTTACCGAATTGATGATAATTTTTATCTTGGGATTGAAGAAAACGCTTCACGCCTGGAGACATTAAATCAGCTAAGCCGCATATTTTTTGGAATTGGGTTGGCGGGTATTATTTTAACAATCATTGCCGGATGGTTTATTGCAAGGTCAATCGCTGAACCTGTAGATAAATTGGTTGATTACAGCAAAGAGATCGGCGCCGGTAATTTTAAGGCTGTTCCACCTAAAAAAATAAATGGTGAGTTTTCAATCCTCAACAAAAGTATGCAGCAAATGCAAAATGACTTAGAAACGCAAAACAAAGAACGCGAACAGATGCTTGCTCAGATTGCTCATGAAATTAGAAATCCATTGGGAGGAATTGAACTACTTAGTGGGCTTGTAAAAGAAAATCTTTCAAACGATGATCCTTCCCAAATGCACCTGAAAAAGATTATTGAAGAGGTTCACGGTTTAAAAGAACAACTAAATTTATTTCTGGAATACAGCAAACCGCAAAAGGTTGATAAGGAAAATGTAAATTTAAATATACTTGCAAAAGAGGTTGAAGATAATTTTTTAGCTGAACTTAAACAGAAGAACATTGAGTTTAGAATTGAAAATCAACTGGAAACAATTTCATTTGACCGGGGCCATTTGAAGCAGACACTGGTAAATTTGGTTTCTAATAGTATCGATGCTGTTGATAATAATGGCCAGATTGTTTTCTCATCAATCCGCCAAAATGGATCGAGCATGTTACAAATAAAAGATAATGGGTCAGGCATTGATGAGCAAAAAATGAAAGATATTTTCAGGCCTTTTTATACAAGCAAAGCCAACGGTACAGGTTTGGGATTGGCTATTTGCCGGAAATTATGTTTAGCAAACAATGCTGAACTGCTGATGAAAAATAATGATTCAAAAGGCTGTAGTTTTTTTTTATGGGTTAAAAACTAAAAATGTTTTTAATGTAAAAAGCTCAGTGAATATCTGTGTTAATCAGTGGCTAATTAGAAATTAAATTATGAAATCAAAAAAAATAATAATTGTAGAAGATAACGAAACTATGCGTTTGGGTATGAGCGAAACCCTGCGCCGCGAAGGCTATGAAATAAGTGATTTTGCTGATGCCCAGGAGGCCTTAAGCCATTTTAAGAATAATCCCACGCCTCTTATTATTTCCGATTTGCGCATGGACAAGATGGATGGCATGGAGCTTCTACAGAAAATAAAAGATGAAGATACCAGGCCCGAATTTATTATTGTTTCGGCTTATGGCACGGTTGAAACAGCTGTAAAAGCCATGCATTTGGGCGCTGCCGATTTTATGACAAAACCGTTTTCCAATGAAGAATTGCGCATCCGGGTACGAAAAATTTTTGAAAAGCTTGCGGCAAGAAATGAGTTTGAAAAACTTCAGGAGCAAAATCTTTATTTAAATGAAGAACTGTCCCGCGCGTATCCGGAAATTATTGGGCAATCTCCTGTTATGCAGGATTTGTTTGAAATGGTTGAAAAGGTTGCGGCTGGTGAAAGCACAATAATAATTGAAGGCGAAAGCGGAACAGGCAAAGAACTTGTAGCACGTGCAATTCATCGCAGAAGCAAACGGTGTGACAAACCATTTGTACGAGTAAATTGTGGCGCGTTGAATGATAACCTTTTGGAAAGCGAATTATTTGGCCATGAAAAAGGCGCTTTTACCGGGGCAATCCGTCAGCGAAAAGGACGTTTTGAATTAGCTGAAGGGGGCACGTTATTTTTAGATGAGATTGGTGATATTTCTCTAACAATGCAGGTAAAGCTTTTGCGTGTATTGCAAGAAAAAGAATTTGAACGTGTGGGTGGTGAAGAGACTATCCAGACCGATGTGCGAATAATTTCTGCAACCAATAAAAATTTACATGAGGCCGCGTCTCAAAATAATTTTAGGGAAGATTTGTATTACCGGCTTAGCGTGATTCCCATTAAACTGCCCGCATTACGAGAACGCAAAGAAGACATCGCTTTATTGACCCGTTTTTTCATTGACAAAATTAATAGTGACACAGATCGTTCTTTTTCTCCTGCGGCAATTGAAGCCATGATGGCTTATTCCTGGCCTGGTAATATCCGGGAGCTGGAAAACCTGGTTGAAAGGTTGTTGGTAATTTCAAATGAAAAAGAAATATCAATGCAAACAATTGCCCGTTACCTGGGGAATAATATTTCAAATTCCGAAAATTATGATGGAATTCCTTTGGATGATGCACTATTCAAGTTTGAAAAAAATCTAATCCAGCATGCAATGAAAAAATCGGATGGCATAAAAAACAGGGCTGCCAAACTTTTAGGGATTGGTACAAGCTCGCTTTATTATAAGCTGGAGAAGTATAAGTTGTTGTAAATAGTGTATAACCCACTCCTAACCCCTCCCAAGAGGGGAATAGTGTGTGACGGGTGGGTCTAATACAAAATTACTGTTTGGAGTGTTTATGAAAATCGTTTTAATAATTAGTTTTTTAATATCAATTGTTTCTGCACAGGAAATATCTACTCAGGAAGCAAAGTTGATGACACTGGAAAAGTCTTATTCCATAGAAAAAAGCAAACTGGATTCCATCAACAATGTCCTTCAAACTCAAATCGATGAGCTGGATTTATTAAAAAAGGCTGAACAGAGAGATGAGGATAAAATTGCTCTTTTTATGTCCCGGGCTCACTCAGTTTCAAAGCTGGCAGATTCGCAAACTGAAGTTGTAACAAATCTTGCAGTACAAATTAAAAAACACCGAATAATTTTGTACAACAGATATTCAGCAGCCATCGATTCTTTGGCAGATGAGCAGAAACAAAATGATGAAGGTAAACTTAAGGAGCTTAATTATAAACGTTCACTGGTTTCCCCGGCTTTGCCGCTTTTTTCTTTTGATCCGGTTTTGATTGAACGGATTGACTTAGCCAACACCGAAAACAGTTTGGAAAAATCCATTCATCATGATTATTTAACAAACGCGTTGTCAGAAATTGATTCGAATATTAAAGTGCTTAACAGAAAAAAAGATGAAGTTTCTACAATGATCCGCCTTAATGAACAAACCGAAGATTTTATTGATGACCTGGATGGAACGCAATTTTTTAGCAGTATTGAGTTTGAATCGCAAAATAAAAGCAATTTCAGATTTGAACAATCTGATCATAGCGGAGCTGGTTTTGGAGTGGTAGGCGAGTCTGACAAAATAATTCAGTTATACGACCAATTGCAGCCTGTGATGGGTGAGTTGATTGAAGCACCAGGTATAACCAATACCGATTCTCTTGCTTCGGATGAGTATCTTAAACTGTTGCAAGGAACAGAAAAAACCCTGAAATTGTACAGGAAATTAATCCAAGATAAAATGGATCGCGATTAACTGCTAATTGGCTTTTCCTGTGAAATTAAAAAGTTTTCTCTTCTTATCGATTTTTCTTTTTTTTAATCCGCAAAATATATCCGCACAACAAAATAATACTAAGGTTAAAGCAGGGTTCGAATCTGGTAGAATAAATACAGAACGTTTTGGAGACGGCCTTTTTTTCAGACCTTTTGTAAAAATAAACGGGCGCAAAAAATTTAATAAATCTCTTCTTAAGATTAAGGCTCATGCCTCGTCTGAAATTATGAATTTGCAAAACAACGTTCGTGGAATACACCTATTGGCAAATATTGAATATGCCATTAATATTGGACGTGGAATTTTTTTGATAAGCGGGGCTGCCAAAAACCAGGTTCATTTTATTCAATCCCAAAAGAAACAACAGTTTAACGAAATTAATTTAAGATTCCGTTATTCACATAATTTATCGAAGATGTTTTCATTGCAGTTTAAAGAGCAGTTTATTTTCCGTGAGCAAAAAGGAGCTTCAAAAAATGCTTTATCTAAAAACATTTTGCAATCAGATTTGGGAATAAAAACTAAATCGGGAAGTATTTTGAAACTGGGCTTTTTTTATGAAAAAAATGCTTTTGATTACCAGCAAACTAAAATTATAGAACATACACGATCCGGACCATCATTGGAGTATAATCATAAAAAACGATTTATTTTAAACTTAGCTTATAAATATGGGTTCTTTCAAAATAGTATAGTGCGTGACCAGCAAATAAATGTTCTGGCAGGAAAATATCTAACTCGTAAAGTGTCGGTTTTCTTTTTTGTCTATTACCTGTGGCGAATAAAGGAAGGTATTAACTCGGATAAGCTTGAATACAATCCATTGGAAAGTTATAACAATGTTTCATTGAAACTGGGCTATGATCTAAAAGATAAAACGCATCTTTACAGTAAGCTACTCCATGAAGAGCAGGAAATTTTTCAGCGTGGCAGTAAACTGTCTACTTTCCAGGTTATGCTGGGCGTACAGCAAAGCTTTTGATTGAGAATTGTAAGATTGATGATTGAAAGATTGGATCTTTCTATTAAATGAGAATTTACTTTGTATGTTGGATAATTCATAAAATACAAAGTTGAGGATGGTACGAAGTCGCCATTGGAAAAATAGAGTAAAATCCTCTGTGATCTCTGCGGTAAATAAATAATCTTTTCAACACTTCTTACTTTAAAATTTCATTAATTTTCTGCAGCTCTTCATCCGAAAAAGCCAGATTATCCAAAGCTGCAACACAATCCTCAATTTGCTCAACTTTGCTTGCACCGATTATAGTTGAAGTCATGCCGGTTAAACGCAGGTTCCAGGCAAGCGCCATTTGGGCCAGAGTTTGTCCACGCTTTACAGCCAACTTGTTCAGGGCATTTACAATGGCCAGTTTTTTTACGCTGATATCTGCTTCGCTGAGGTAACCATGTTCTTTTGCTGCACGTGAGTTGGCCGGGATGCCGCCAAGGTATTTGTTGGTTAGCAGGCCTTGGGCCAACGGAGAAAAAGAAATACAGCCAATGCCATCATGATCCAAAACCTTCATTAAATCCTTTTCAACCCAGCGCTCAAACATGTTGTACTTGGGTTGATGAATAAGGCAGGGTGTTCCAAGTTTCTTAAGAATTTTTGAAGCCTGTTTTGTTTGCTCTGCATTATAGGAAGAAATCCCAACATAAAGAGCTTTCCCGGAACGTACAATCTGATCAAGCGCAGACATGGTTTCCAATAATGGCGTTTCCGGATCGGGGCGGTGATGGTAGAAAATATCCACATAATCCAACCCCATTCTTTTCAGGCTTTGGTCCAGGCTGGCAATCAGGTATTTACGCGACCCAAAATCGCCATAAGGCCCGGGCCACATATCCCAGCCGGCTTTGCTGGAAATTATCAGTTCATCACGGTGGCTATTAAAATCTTCTTTCAGGATTTTTCCAAAATTGCTCTCCGCACTTCCCGGCGCCGGACCGTAATTATTTGCCAGGTCAAAATGGGTAATACCTAAGTCAAATGATTTGTGGATCATTTTTCTGCCGGTTTCAAAATCATCCACATCGCCAAAGTTATGCCATAAACCAAGGGAAATGGCCGGCAGTTTTAAGCCGCTTTTTCCACAGCGGTTGTAAGGCATGTTTGCATAACGGGATGGATTGGGATTGTAGGTCATTTGGTTTCCTTTTTAAAAGAGATTGTCCTGGCAATAACTTATGTATTTTTGGAATAACATAAAAAAAATGTTAAAATAAAAATCCCGCCTGTAAAAAGGCGGGATTAACGGAAACCTGTCTGCTTTGTCTCTCGTCGAAAAGAATTCAATAGGCAGGTTTTCTTATTTTATTAGAAGCATACGTTTTATCTCTGAAAATCTTTTACCACTTTCCAATCCTTTGGCAGTAAACCTGTAAATATATATGCCGCTTGACAGATTTGAACCATCAAAAATTGATGTAAAATGTCCGCTTTCTTTATTACCTTCCTCAAGTGTTGCAATTTCTTTTCCTCGTATATTAAAAACCTTAAGAGAAATATCACTTAACTCAGGCAATGAAAATGATATTTTTGTTTCAGGATTAAAAGGATTTGGATAATTATGACTAAGTGAATATTTGTCAACTATTGTAATTTCATCACGATTTTCACTAATTTTCCAGAAATAATTTGTTGTACCTTCGATTTCATCTTCATTACTGTATAATGATAATTTCCCCTGAGAATCATAAGCTTGTACCTTGTAATGTATTGTAAACTCAGGATCAAACTTACCGGGCTGTTCAACTGTTACATCTGTCCAGGAGTGAGTTGTTAAAGAGGAGTTATGAGTTACTGTGGCAACCACAGCCCATCCCGTTTCTCCTTCTATCATTTTAGATATTTTATAAGATTGCATGTCGGGTTCATTATTCGTTTCCCAGGTTAGACGAGGATTACTACCAACCCAAGCAGCTTCCAGGTTATAAGGTATTGCTGGAGCCAAAGCCTGACTTCCAGAGGAGTTCACTGCAATATTTACTGTATATTGATGTGTACTACTATTATATCCAACAATTTCAAAACCTATATTGCTGTCACTTCCATCATCTTTTCGTGTACTTGGGTTAGTCCATTTAGTAAAAACTTTTTTATAATTTAGACTAAACAAATCTTCCTGGTCCCCTAACCTGTCATTTGAGTGATATCGCCGTCTTTTCATTTTATTTGGATCAGGATCTGTATCCGGCCTTAGACATTCATAGTCATAATAGGTTGTTGTACCTGCTGTAGCAGTTATCAAATCCCGTTCATCAAATCCTGAATTTTCATTTGGTGTTCCAGGGGCAATCAGATCATCAAGTCTGTCAGATGGTGTCGAAGCCCCTTCAATTACATCCCAATCAAATAGTCCTTCCGCGGTTTCTATATCAACTTGCGAACGAGTTGGCCAATCAAAATCTTCTTCTGAAACATGATATACGATAATTCCTTTTGAAATGTCGTGACCAAGCATATTATCTATTATCATTGGATTTGCCCCGGAATAAGCATTTGTTGAATGATAGTTTTCAAGCAGATAATATTCCTCTAAATATCCTGAGCCATTGTATGCAACTGGAATTATTATAGCATTATTTGTAGAACTTAAATGTGTTTCATTAAAAGAAACATTATTTGTGTTTGACCCCACAATTATTGGGTCCAGCCAACCTAGCCTATACCTTTCATATGCACTAAATTGATATCCATCACCTCTTGTCATTAAACCAAATTTTCGAATGTTACCATATCCATCATTTCTCCCGTCAAAATGGCTCCCTGTATTTCCATTAATGATTCCAAATTGATGGTGACCGATTTCATGGGCACTAACGGCCATAGTTTTACGCGCTCCGAATTTACTTGCGTGAAAACCAGTCACACCATTACTCGAGGTAATGCCAATACCATCTTTTGTAACTGTACCACTAAAACCTAAACCAGCATAACCACCAACATTAGAACCAGATGTAATTGACTCTTCTTTCCAATAAATTAACATGAAATCTAATTTGCCATCTGCTGATATACCAGTTGCTGGATCAAAGGGGCGATAATCATGATCATAAAATGTCCCCCCGACTTTAAACTCCCAATTATCATATTCACGAAAATCCACATCAAAACCCATAGGATCATCAAGAATGTCAATAACATCTTCACTAACTTTTTTGTCACCTCTCCCAGCTATTTGGTAATACGCTCTATTCTGGCTTAATTTTATAAAGTAGACATCTCCAATTACTTGGAATGCACCCAAAGTTCCATTACCATCTCCGCCAGAAGAAAGATCATAGAATTTAGAAAAACTATCAGTTAAGTACAGATTGTTTGTAGGGATTTTTGAACTAACAAATAATGATGCCCAGTCTGGAATTGCATCTGCATCCGGCCAATGGGAACTCGTAAAATTGTCGTCAGCAAACATTACAAAAACAATTGGTATTTTTAAGGTTCCCGAGGCACTTATATTTTTTCCTCCTTCAATAATTCCTGTTGCGACACGCATACTTGCATTAATTGTGCCTACACTTTCCTCAATTACATCTGGACTAAGCTCTATTGTTTCCTCAGAATAAATACCAATAACAAAAACCAATAACAGAAATACAATAAGTCGTTTCTTCATGTCAATATCTCCTGTTTATTGAATAAATAGTATTATCTCTCTTTTAATTTTATTAAAATTGTTTATGCATACTTCCTCCACTTATTTATAGTTAGTATCAAATGATACCTTAATGAATTTTGTGTATTTTAAACCAAAATCTAAGGAGGTATCATTATGGATCAAAACCTTACCAAAAGGCTTCATTCCAAGTCTGTTAAAAACGCTATTGTTAATAATATTTCTCATGATTTCAACCTTACACCGATACTGGCTGAAGCTTACTTTAACCAGATTAAAAACTATTTCTTAGAACA
>JABFGF010000015.1 GCA_013112635.1 Calditrichota bacterium
GACTAAAGTTTAAGTTATTATGATGAGTTTCAGATATATTAAGCAGAGAATTTTTTAAAAATTGTTTATCAGAACTACTTAGCTCTCCTTTTGATATTGAAAGAAGACATGCATCTTCAGCTTTTTCCAGATCACCTTTTTTTATGCTTTGCTCAATTGTTTGTGTTATAATTTTCTTATTCCACATTTTGGTTCCTTAGTTTGTGAATATTTTGTAATAAATATAGATATAATTTAGTTAAAAAAAATGGGATAATAGAAAGAAATATTCAACTTTAGGAGCGTTATAATATATTAATTAATTTCATCTTTTTTGAGTTACAAACTAGCTATTGACATACGGAATGGATGTAACTATACTATAATATGAGAAACTCAATTCTCAAATTTTGGTCGGAAAGAGCCTTGATTTATCAGGGTTTTTTTCGGCCTGAAATCATTTTAATTTTAAAAAAAAGGAGCTATATGACTTGTCAGAATACCTGTACCAATTGCAGGGAAAGTTTTAACACAGAAAACCGGAAAAACTATCTTTGTCCTAAATGCAGGAAAGAATATAACCGGAAATATTATCGCAAAAACAAAAAATTCGCCTTGAATAATTTCAGCGAATAGAAAGGATACCTATGTACAGAATTTACCAAAATTTGAAAGTTGAACTAACATGGAGTTTGAACTATCGTTAAATAACGAGAAAGCAGATGCTACGAATGTAGCGGCAAACTGGTATTTAGAAAAAGTAAATATCACATCTGAAGAAGATGTAAAAAACATATTTTGCAAACATTCCTATTCACCCCACCAATGGAAAGATGGTATTCGTAAGCAAGCGAATTACCTCAAAACCACCTTTATAGTCATTGATTATGATGATGGATTTACGATTAAGGAAGCGCGGCAGCGTTTTAGTAAATACAATCATATTATCATCACATCAAAAAGCCACCAGATCGTAAAAACGAAGAAAGAAACATTCGGTAAAGTGGACCGTTTTCACATGATCTTCCCAATAATTGAGGAAATTAAAGATCAAGAAACGGTTAAAAAGTTGAAATATGCCAAAATCTTTGAAGGCTCAGATATGGCTGTTTATGAGACGGGTAGATTTTTCTTTCCATCACCGGATAATGCAGAAGTATATATCAATGAAGAAGGCGAGAATATTGATATAGAGATGTTGGATTATTATGAGCAAAAGGTGAAGAAACCTGCCAAACAAAAGATTTTTAATCTATCCACCATTAATACCATCCGCACCCATTGCAAAACAGTGGATGAGACCTTTACAGCCATTGAGAATGATTATGCACATGCTTCAGTGGGGCATCATCAAAGACTGCTGGCAGCCAATATCATTCGTAACACAACAGATGATGAAGGCTATGTAAAGAAGCTGTTTGGAAACTTGTCCGATTATAAGGAAGAAACAACCCTAAAGCATTACAGGAGTTTCGACAGCAAGCCAATCACCTGTTCAAAGCTTCAGGATATTGACTGGAAGCTGTGTAGCGGGACATGTCCATTGATGAAAGATATAGGAAAGCACAGCCCAATTGCTTTCAAGTATCGAAGTGGTAATGGATTGATGACCAATGATGAGTTGCTAAAAGATGCAGAAAATGAGGATAAGTTTAGCGAATTGATGAAACGGGCCAAGACCTCTTCAAATCCATTGATTAAGGAGAAGCTTGTCGGGCGTATCTCCACTGAATCCGGTTTAAAAGTATCCGCATTAAAACAAGAGATTAAAAAAGTGAATGTGATCGATGATGAAAAATCCTTTGTTGTTAACGGCAGGATTCATGAAGTAAAAGCCGCGGAGTTTATAATCGAAAAATATAAACTGCTGCGCTACCAGGAAGAGTTCTATCAGTATAATGAAGGCATCTGGGAGAAGATGTCCAAAGAAGAGGTGGAAGCCATTATCCATAATGAAATCAAGGCCTGGTCGGATAACCACACGATCTCTGAAACGATTAATGCCGTCAGACGGGAATGTTTTGTCTCAGCAAAGACTGTAGAGGGAAAATCAGATACATATGTGATTGCCTGCAATAACGGATTGTTAGATGCGCAGGATGAATCATTCAGGGACTTTGCAGAAAAAGATTACCGCTTTCAGAAGATGGCCGCCAATTACCATAAAGCAGCAGAATGTCCTGAATTTATTCAGGTACTGGATGAACTGTTTGATGGGGATAAAGATGCGGATGATAAAAAGAGTATGCTGCAGGAGATAATGGGCTACCTTCTTATCCCTGATTATACATTGATTAAAAAGATGTTTTACTTGTGGGGACCGAAGGCCAACAATGGTAAGTCTACAGTACTGGATATTATCCAGGCAGTTATGGGCGAAGCCTATATAGACAGTGTGCCCTTAAATAAGCTGGATGGCTTTATGCTGAAAAGACTGGCAGGCGTCCATGCAAACATTGTGGGTGACCAGGATGCTGCTGTCAGAGTACCTGATGGGGTTATAAAGCAACTGGTAGGTGGCAGGGATACGATTACAGCGGATGTTAAGAATAAGGAAGCGATTAACTTTAAGAATTACGCTCGGCTTATTTTTGCAGTTAACAAGTTGCCTTTTAGTCAGGCTAAGGATGCCGGATATTATACCCGTGTTGCCGTGCTTGTTTTTAATAATGAGTTTGTTTCTGACCCCGTAGGGGGACAGAAACAGGCTGATCCGCTTAAGATTGATGGGATTATTGAGGATGAGCTGGATGGTATTCTGAACTGGATGCTGGAGGGTTTAAAGAGAGTGTTGCAGAACAAACAGCTGACGATTCCAAGTTCTTCATTAGAGGCATTGAATGATTATAAGACAGAGAATAATTCTGCTTTACAGTTTGTAAATGATCAATGTACGCTGTGTACAACAGAAAGGGTAGAAAGGACGAAGTTATATATGACTTATAAGAAGTGGTGTGATGATAGTGGGTACAAACATAAGATGAATGCAAAAACCTTCTATAAAACCTTAAAGTCAGAATTTGATATTGGAGAACAGAAATCAAATGGTAGAATATATATGAAAGGAATAGGGCATGTACATACCCTTTTTCCTGCCCTGTAGCTGCCCTTTTTTCATAGAAGCTGCCCTGTTTTTTCATTTTCAGAGATGCGTAGCAAAAACATTAATAAAACTGGAAATTTAGGGTGCTTTTGCTGCCCTACCTACCCTGTACTTGCCCTGTTTGCTACCCTGTCAAACCATTGCTATATAAGGGATAGGGCAGGAAGGGCAGGTTATTTACTTAATATTAAGGTTTTTAGAAAAAATAAAAAAACTATAAAAAATATATTTTTAAAAACGCAGGGAATAACACAAAAATAGCTGCCCTACTTACCCTGTTTACCCTTTTGGGGGTGACAGCTTTTCCAGTTTAACCTGTCACCAAGCTGTCACCAGAGGGCATTAGCTGTCATCAATTTGCTGAAAAAAGTAAGACTGGAGATTTAGAGTGTAAGAAAATGCATAATAGCTGTCACCGCTGTCATCAACCTGTCATCGCTAAACCCCTGCTAACAAAGGGCGGTGTCAGGTGTGACAGCTAAATACATAAAATTGTTAGAAAAAATAAAATAAAAAATCATGAAAAAAACACAAAATTTACAAGAACCTGAAAATGACACGTTTTACCTGTCATTGCTGTCATCAATTAACAATTAATAAGTAAACCTAGGACCGAATAAATATGGATCAAATAATGGGACTTTATACATGGGACGAATGGCCCGTAAAAGACATAGCGACAACTCTAAAAATTTCTGAAGACCATGTAAAGAAGCACCTACGTGCTCATGGAATCGAAATCAAAGAAAAACGAAAACACAATTACCCGAAAAACAGAAAGAGCGGCATTCACAAGAACTCGCAAAAATATCACCTATTACAGGCGTATCCGGAGTCTTATATAAAAGAGACCTGGATTAAACATGGTATATATCAGGCAGGAGAAATATTGGACGCCAGCCCCAGAGTAATCTGGCACCTGGCCCGGGAAAAAGGTTGGAAACGTCCCTTACCTGATTTTTTAGCCTTAGCTGCCCAAACGGGCAATTGGAAGATCACCGAGAATTATTTTATAGAGAAAGAGAAAGATGAAAACATATTGGGTTAGAAAAAGAATTTTCAAATGTACCACAGAGGAGTTTGATGATTATTATAAGTGGATCAATACAAATTTCATAGTTTACGGATTTGGTGATTTTCATTATTCCGAGTTGGGAGTAGACATTCCGGTTTATTATCTTGAGAAAGAAGATTTACTACCCAGCAGTCCTTACAAGCAAATACCAGATTGGAAAAAGACTCCAAGTATTGCACCGGCAGATGCTGTTGCGCATATCTAATTAAAAGCCTCTGAAATCCAGGGGCCTTTATTTATAATAAAATTTCTTTTTCCTGCTGTCATATCCAACTCCTAATTCATTAAGAAGTTTTTCTTTCAAGTTTTCAGCATATGTTTTATAAATAATACGTTGAACTTTTTTAGATCTAGATCTTCTGGCACCATCATCATCTTCATCAAAAAAGAACCTTGGTATACTAATAAGATGGCTATAGCAGCTTTCAAAATTACATAAAAAATCAGCTATAAAATCTTTGGTTTGAGAATTATCAATGCTCATCTGAGGGTTATCCGCATGCTCTAAAGCCTCAAGTAATAAGTTATCTTTTTCTTTGGCGAGCTGTCTATATGAAGCCTTACTTCTTCCATCAATATATTTTTGAAGCCTGGTATTGAACAAGCGTTCTCCATGTATTCCCGGGTTTGATGTAAACGAGAGAGCATCATCTTTTTCTATTTTAGATGCATGTAGTAATAAATGATTATATAAATTAAAAATCCAGGCATACAAGGGATCTTTCCAAATTCCTACCGAATTTTTTTCTTTAGCTGTCACCATGTTTGTTTTAAGTTCTTCAATTTCCTTACGACATTCTTGATTCAAACCTTCTTTAGCAGTTAGCTCATTAATTTTTGTTTCAATATGAGAGTAGAACTTTTCCATTCTTTTTCTGCTTTCCCGCGACACATTCTTATCATAAATACTTAGCAGTTTTTTATCATATATCTCAATTAATCGAAAGATTGCCTCATCTTTAGGAGTATCCATAGAAATCCCATTTGGAGCACTAAGAGGCTTTATCAGTTCACTATATAAAAACCAGCGTTCTTCCCAAGACTCGTCCCCCAAATCAATTTTAATCTCCTGCTCATCAGAAATAAAAAAACTATAGTTAGATTTCGCCAAAATAGACTCCCTTATCGAATTAGGTCAAAAACATGCCAAAAGAAGCACCTTAATTGACCTAAATAAACCAATTCTCTTTGTTATACTTCACACTGTTGAAATTTAAAACATAGGATTGAGGATGACAAATACAAGAAAAAACAAAATAGGTCAAAAAGGAACAAATAAAGATCATAGTAATGACCTAAATAGATTTTTTGATATCAGTAAATTGGAAAAAAGAAAGGAGATATAAACATAAAATGAGTAAAGAACACGAAAAATCAATTCAAACAGCACAAGAGGAAAATAGAAAAAATGGAAAAAGAGGAAATGTTGCGGTAGCTAAAAAACCACATTTTCGCAGCAAAGGGATCAAAACTCATCCGCGCCGAAAAGGCTATAAGAACATAGATGTAACATCAGGAGGGCCAGCAAGGTTTAAGGGCTTGTCGCCCATGTTACTGGGTCCAACAAGTTCAACCCCTCAGGCCCAGAATATGGAGAATTTATGGCAGTTTTCCAAAGTATTTAAAGGGGAAATAGACCAGGATGGTCAACCAACTGAAGCTTTTTTTGACAGAAGAAACAAAGGATTTGCCGATACGGTCGCCCACCGCAGAGTGAAAAGTAATGAGCTCTATTTATTTCATTATTGGCGGGGAAGAAAACTTAATTATACAGAGGCAAGAGAGGAAATATATGTAAAGAATTATAGCGAGTTAGTACGTGAAAGCCAGGTTTATAAAGAACTATTGGCTTTATTAGATGAAGGCATGAACCTTCAAATTATTGGTTATGATGGCCGCGATTATGATGCGACATTAAACCAAGATGGTAAACAATTAAATAAATGGCTAAGAGATTTAAGCAGGCCCTTCGGACACGAACTTGTCCTGGCCGGTCTCCTGGCAGAAACAAAAGGATTTAAATAAATGAAGAAAAGTAATACAGATAGAATTGGATTAGAGCGTTGGAACCCAATTACCGGTTGCACGAAATATAGTGCCGGATGCAAGAACTGTTATGCTGAAAGAATGGCTAATAAACTGGCGAGCTGGAATAATCCCAGATATGAAAATGGCTTTGGATTTAAAATGCATGATGATTTACTGGAAAAGCCTCTGAAAGTAAAAAAGAGCAGAAAATACTTTGTTTGCTCCATGTCTGATTTGTTTCATGAAAATGCAACAGATGAATTCATTCTCAAGGTTTTTGAAACAATGAATTTAGCGCAACAGCATACTTTTATGGTTGTAACCAAGAGGGCAGAGAGGCTTCTGGAACTGAATGAGAAGATAAACTGGACTGATAATATTATTATGGGTGTTACTATAGAAAGCGATAAATATGAGTTTCGCGCTGACCTGCTAAAACAAACAGGGGCTCTTCATAAATACCTATCCTTAAAGCCGCTGTTAAGCTCTTTGAACAACTTAAAGCTGGATGGCATTGATTGGCTTTTGGTTGGCGGAGAATCTGGTGGAGAAGATGTAAGGCCTGTTAAGATAGAATGGCTGAGAGAGCTCAGGGATAAGTCTGTTGAGGCAAATATTCCTTTTTATTTCCGTCAATGGGGCAGGGCTGAGAACAATCCCGATCCACTTGATCCGAGCATTAAAAATGTAAAAGGTGGCTTATTGTTAGATGGCCAAACCTGGAAACAACTACCGAGTGTTTTACAATAAATAATAATTATGACCGGTCTGAGGGCCGGTCTTTTTAACCATAAAAACAATTGAATATTAACTGGAAAAAATATGAAGAATTTGATTGGAATTCTTCTTCACAAACAGCAATGAATAACAATGAAAGAATGGAAATTGCCGAAATTGCAAAAGATATGCTTGAACTAAATGATAGCGATATGGCCGAAGCTACACCACCCGGAAGATTCGCGGCTACGGTCATTCATCCATATGAATGTGATTTAGGTATTAAAATCTATAAGAATAATGATGATGGCCGGCGTCAGGCAAATAGGGCAATGGCAGTTTACCTGCAGGATATTGAGAAACTTCCCGGACTTCCAAGCGATAATGTACAAAAGATAATTCGTGCAGATCGCTACAATAAAGATAGAAACTATATAATTCAGGAGTGGATCTCCGGTGATAGCCTTGAATATCTCCAGATAAAGAATGCGATCGAACCGGCGCACATTCGCCCGATAGTCGAACAGTTATTTCTGAATATCATTATCCCGCTCTGGACAAAAGGAACCGTCTGGTGGGACTCACGTGATGGCAATTACTGTTTTGATGCGAATACTAAAAAACTAACGTTGATAGATATTGATTCTTTAACCACTTATTATGAAGAAATAACAGAAACACCCGATGTATGGTTAAGACGTGAGCGTGGAAGAGCATTTGCTTTGCCTCGACTGCGCCAGATGGTGCTAAGGCTTTTGCAAACACAAGGGCTTGATAGAGGAATGCAGAAAAAATACAGGGCCATATGGGATAAAGAATTTCTACCTATATTAAAAGTCCTTGGCCGGGAAATAACAGATGAATTAGTAGCCGTTACTCACTTCCATCATTTAATGAGTGAATTAGAAACAGCAGGATTGTTAAAAGTTTGAAAAAAGGCCACCTAAAAAAACTAAGTGGCCTTGTGCTTTATCCGCCATAAGCAGATTGGATACCTTTTCAGGTATCACTTGCAAAAAGCTTAATTAAATATAGGATGAATATCAACATCTTCCTTTATTTTTCTTGCTTCTTTTACAACATCTTTAATGTTTTCTGGAGTTCGTGAATAGTACATCTCATCAATATTTACAGCAGTATTAACTTCATTGTTTATTCTAATAATTAGATTTAAAAAGGTTGATGTCCATTCTTTTGCATTCTTAATAGAATCTATTTTTAATGCGAAATCATAACATTGTAATATGAAAGAATATTCATATGTAAGCTTGGGGCGGCCGTGTTTAAGTGTAGACTTAGGGTGGTTAAAATAAATTAAATCAATATAATCAACTTGGTTTTGAATATTTTTTATTTCTTTCAGCAAATTTTGAATATAATTTATCTGATCGAAGGTTGATATGTTAAGCACCGTAGACTTGTTGTTTTCAATATATTTTTTCAGAAGCTCTATCTTTTTTACTCGTTTTTCTTTTTCGTTAAGCATAATTTTACTTATTTGGTCTTTCCTGACAGCTCTACGATACTCTGTAAGTATATAATACATTAAGTCTAACACGATAAAATCCCTTTTAAAGTGCCATTTTGTTTTTCTAAAATAATCAGCAATACCTAAATAGCGTTTTTTAAAGTTATTCCATCTCTTATCCTTCTGAATATTACCTATTTGTCCCTTTTCATAAAATGAAAGAACTTTTGAATATAATTCAATAAAGAGCTCTTTGAAGGAGTCTGGTGCAAAGTTATGGCTATAATACTGAAAAATACCTTCTAATAGTTTCATCCCAGATTTGGTTTCAAGATTGGTAATACTATCTTTTAAAGAACGATGCCCATCGTTTTTTACCTTATTGATTTGGTCTAAAAAATAATCAACCTCTATTGGTTTATTTCCGGATAAACTACTTTTTACTATTTCCAAAGTATCATTATATATCCGATTTTCATTTAGGCGCTTAATTTTTTCACGAATGAGAAATCTATCATCAGAGCCAATAAAACCTGAATATATATATTCTTTTTCTGGAAAGAGTGATTTAAAGCCTAAGTAATGAATAAACCTATTTTCTGAAAAACTTTCAAGTTGATTCAGCTTGATTAAATGGCCTAAATAAACATTTGGAAAAGAATCGTTCATTAAGTCATCAGTTTTAAAGTCTAATTTAAACTTATCATTCTTTAATTTCTTTATCTCGCTTCTGAATTTTTCTGTTTGACCATCCTGGGACAAATCAACCCTCTCTATTAATAAATCGAGCATTACTGCTAAATCAGATAAGTCCATAATTATCCTTATAAGCGAGGGTAAATGAATTATTTAAAAGCAATTATCTCCCTCGAATGATAAACCAAAGTTGCAGAATATGATTCCCCGAATAAGTCGCAAGAATAAAATTAAAAATGAGGGCATCTGTATGCAAACAAATAAAGTAAGGGATCTGAAAAAGGTGGAGAAAACGATTTATTTCAAAAGAGTTATCCCCCTCGAACGGATGGCCTGTTGGGGTTATTTACTAATGCCAACAATAATAAAATCAAAAGGAGAGAAAATGATAAAATATCAATCAAGCAGCCAAGCAGATTTTTATTTTGGTAAAGACCAAACTGCTGTTTCTTTTGGCCTTTCGAAAAATGAAATCAGTGTGGCTACAGAAATTTTTAGAAATCCAGTTTATTCTGCTGACTTATTCAAACAAATAGTTCTAACGGATAAGAAAAGCATATTGGTAGTTCCAGAGAACTTAATTGATAATATTTTCTGGTGTTCATCTAAGCACATTGATCAAACAAATCTTGGTTATGCAATCCAACTCAAGTTAGTTGAAATCCGCCACCAGCTATTTCAACTGTTTAACAGAGAAACCTTAAATAAAATATTAACATGTTTGGGCTTCAAGAGATTTTCAAAATACATATCTCTTGATTTTGGTTTAAAAGGAATTTTTGAAAATTTTTACATCCCCAACGAAGACTTAATAAGTAATAGTTCCAGATTTTTAAACTTCTACCAGACTGATAGCCTGACTGTCAAATTAAGTTCCAATCTTTTTACCTCTGATTTATTTAATTCAATTTATTCAAACCTGTTACTAAGGGAAGGAGACTATAAAATATTATTTGGTGAAAACTACTGTAAAAGAAATCAAGAGAAAATTGAAAGGAGGGTACAACAAATATCTTTATTGACTGATCCAATAAATAACTAAAAGCGGTCTATTTCAGACCGACGTATTTCATCTTTAAAAGAAAGGAAACACAAATGAAAAAGACAATAAACAAAATAGGAAAAAGAAAATGACAAGAAAAGAAATACAAAAAATACTAAGTGAATATGATTATGACTCAGTTTCTCCAGAACTACAAGTCATAGTTGCTTTAGAGAACTCTTCTAATAATTACTCAATTTTAAAATTTGGAAAGATGTTCACCCCAGAAGAATCGGAAATATTTATATATGATACAATTTCTGACATAAAAGAAGCAGGAAAATATGAAATACTGATTGAAAAGACTAAGGAGATGCAAGAAGCTTTTCGTTCAAAATATGAAGAAATAACAACACATCAACTGGATGATTTTGTAAATGAATGGCTTGAGTGGCTAATACTACCAAAACACTATAGTAAAGAAGAAGACAGGATGCGTTTTGAAGCTGTTCGTAATTGGTATTGGTCATCTTATTTTATGGAAGATTGTATAGTCGGAGAATATAGGAGAACTCAAAAACATACTCCCGGTTTCTATGATCCTTTTGAAGACATGACTGAATTGATTGATCTTTTAAAAAACAGTGTTAAATAATTACAAACAAACAGCCGGTTCGATCTGGACCGGCTTGTTTTAATATAATTAAGGAAAATAAGATGAAATTTAAAATTGGCAATTGCATCGGTGAAGTTTTAATAGACAGGGTAAACTCAAGGTACAGCCCTAACCCGCCGCGTGGTTATGAAAAAATAACCGCAGAAATGTATTTTAACAATAAGTGGCAGAAATTATCACCGAGACATACAGGGGAATTAATTAATCCCAAAGCAAACAATCTCCTTACGCTTTGGAATAATCTTAGGGTTTGGGAAGGTGATGTCGACAAAAATGGTAACCCAACCGCTGAATATTTAGCCAAAAGAAATGAAAGATTGAAAATTGGTGATTATTGGAATCAAACTCGCAAAAATCCTCTTTATTACTATTGGGAGGGCAGAAAGCTAAATAGGTCAGAAGCAGTGAGAGAAGTTTTATATTCCTAGATATCTGGATTATGTGTTAAAAACAGATCTTTATGCAGAACTCAAAAAGCGAGTACATGCAGGACGAAATGTATTAATTTTAGGTTATCAAGCCACAAAGTATTCATCAATAAATGATATGGATGGAAAAAAGTTAAAAAAGCTATGTTTTAGCCCGAGCAAGAGATTCGTAAATGCCCATATTTTAGCAGGCCTGTTAACTAATAATCATGTATGGAAAGAATAAAAAACTATTTAGCCGACTCATTTGAGTCGGCTTTTTACATTTCTCAAATATTTAAATAAGTATTAAAAGAGTATTACTTACGAAGATTTGCAATTAGTCAGATGTTCCAGATTCAGGATCATATTCCAATTTTAGGTGATGGATTACTTTTTCTTTTTCACCATTTTCTTTATGAATAAAAGCTTTTACATCAAAAGTACCCCATCCATTTGATTTTAACCTAAAGCCATTTTGTGGATCTTTGACATTTCGAACAGGATTAAGAAAAGTAGGATGAAGAATATATTCGACAAATTTTACTTGTGCTAATTCTCCACTACCATTATCGTCTAAATAGACTTCCCAATCCCATCTGTCGTCTCCAACATAGCTCCATGTGTTCTTAATTTTTAAATTCATTTTTTAGCTACTTCTATATATTATTGGACTAGTTTTAACTCTTTTTCAGGAGTTCTGGGATAGAAATAATCACATCTCCACTCTTTGTTATTACCACTAATACTTACTCTAACTTGAACTAAGTCATCACTATTTATATTAGGAATATCTAAGGTTAAAAATCCTGCTTCCCATCGATGCTCGCATTCATTACTTTTCTTTTCGCCCGACGTTTCATTAAACAAAGTATAAGTACATTTATATTCAATTGTTCTTTTGAATGGTTCGGGAGTGCCCTTTAAATATACTTTCAAATTAATTTGTTGATTCTTTAATTTTTCTTCTATTTTGGAAAACTTTATAATCATGGACTGAGAAACTATAAAGATAATTATAAACCCACCGAGGAATCCACTAGCTTTAAATCCAATACCATAAAAGTTGTCAGCATTTCCTGTAACTTCAGCCAAGCTGCCTCCAAGCAGATACATTATTAGTGCTATAATTAAGCTAATAACAGATACAATTGAATATGTAATTAGAGGATTTTTAAGTTTCATTTTGATATTATCTTCCTTTTCTTATGGAGCTTTTTTAATCTTTTTCGCATTCTTAGGATCCGTAGAAGGCTTACCTAAAGCTTTCAGTGCCTGATAATATACCTGGGCCACAGGGACTAATACCCCGTCTTTTATACAAATCCTACGAAAAAGTTTATCAGCTTTATCCTTATGCTTTTTAGCTGTAAGCTTTCTTTTCCTCATTAATTGATAAAGAGCATCATGAACCAAAGAGGCCCTCAGATTATATTTTGTATCAACAACAGGGCCAGATGTACCATCCCAAGCATATCCGCTTTTAACGACTAAATTTCCTTGCCTGTCTAATGAAATAAATTGATTATCAACATCCTTATCAGGCTTTATTGATGTTTTAATGTGATAATCTTTAGCTAATTGATATTTGTATCCTGACCTATATTCAATATGTTTATCTGTCATTAGAATCTCCTATATTTCAAAAACTAATTTTGTTACTAAGTTTATCAGCTAACCCTGGGCCAATGCCATTCACACGCTTTTGTAAATCATCCATATCCTGGAAAGGCTGGCCTTGTCTTTCAGATATTATTCGTAATGCAATAACATCACCTATACCTGGTAGGTCTTTTAGTTTATCAGAAGTAGCTGTATTTATATTTACCAAAACTGTTGGTGGCGCTGCACCATCTGGCACTATACCGTCGTCATCCGGATTTGTGACTGTAAATTTTGCCCAAATGGGCCTATGGTCGCTAACTTGCAAAGAAGCCTTTTTGTCATCATTACCAAAATCAGTTTCATCAAACCTATCTATACCAGTTGAACCCTCAAACTCGCTTGTAAATGAATTGTTGATCCAAATATTATCATACTCACTTTCTTTAATCGTGGTACCACCACTGATTAATTCCTGCATCGAGTAGATATTCCTTAGATCATCAAAGGCAGCATCAGAGGCTTTTAGATTGAAATCTCCACATAATATTACATCTTGTTCAACACTGTTTTCATTTTGAACAAATGCATAGACTTCATCCAATAGCCGGGCTTCTTTTCTTCTTTCCTCCTTACTGTGACCAAATATGGAATGCATTGTGATAACAGTGAAGTCGAAGGTTCCAGAGATAAAACTGGCGTAAAAAGGTTCACGTATAAAGTTATTACTAGGGTCAGGATAGACATTTGCAAAATCTAAATAATCAACTTTATCTGAGCGATATAAAAATGCATAGATTTCTTTTTGGGTATTTCCGATCTTTGGACTTATTATTTTAGAATATTCTAAATTGAATGACTCATCTAACATCTCTATGGCCCGGTCAATTACCTTTTCATCACGAAGTTCTTGAATAGCTATAAAATCATAATCTTTTAATTGATCACAAATTAATTTGAGTTCAGTATCATCACGACTATTGTCAGAAAAGATTCTAATATTAAAACTCGCAATTGTAATTGTGTTTTGAGCATACGAGAGTGGGGCTAAGATTATAAATATAAGCAGAAATAATTTTTCATGAGAACCTCCTTTGTTAGAGGTCTTCCTGACAGGGACTACATTTTTCTTCCTGAATGGTAAGTAAGAAAAGGATACGATAGGAAAAATACAAAGTCAATATTATAAAAGGTGTTAGCCTTTATAAAATTTCTTAAGAATTTCTGCAACCCCCTGAAGTTCAAATAATCCAGGTGAGATATCCAACATTTTTGTCATATCAATAGGATCTGCTAGCACAATGGGAGCTTCGAGTCTGCGAATCATTCTTTCTCGAATGTGTTCAGGTTGCTGATTCAGCTTCTTTAGTTCTTTTTTATGCCAACCTTCAGCGCCTTTATTCAATCCGCTATTGGTATTTGTTCTTCTTGAAATTGGGCATAATCGTAGATAAGGATGTTTATACCCTGTAATTCTTACGCTAGCACGATTTAGAATGTGATCTAAGAAGGTTTCACGGCCTATTTTATCAAAGCCAAGTTGATTCCAAGCATTTCTATAATTATCATAATCTACATGAACCCATAGTTGTTTTTCTGGATGAAGTCTTTTGAAATAACCCTGACCTTTAGCTTCTTTCCATAGTGGAATCTCTGGATTCTGTTTTGGGATATGAGGTTTAACGATAATCGCGTTTATTGAACGTTTGCGACCAGAGATTGTCGATTCAATATTTCCAATGAATTTTTCAATAGTCTGAATATCTACGGCTGCTATAGGTACTATTAAATCATTAGTAAGGCCATAGGTTTGAACATTCATCTTCTCCCAATCTTGGATTTCAAGTCTTTTTTGCATTATCTTTCAGTTATCTCTGATTTTATGGATCGACTTGAAAATATGTTAATCCACGAATTGGAATTCCATTTTTTTCATAGCGACCGAATGCCCAAGTTTCTGGCCGGCTCATCATAACAACCCAGACAATCAATCCGAAACACAATCCAGCTTGTGTTACATCATTCAAACAAGCTTTTGTATAAATAGGTTCAAATACAGTACCGGTCCAATCAGATCCTGGAATCCAGCTTGATGTTTGTATTTCAGTACTATTAATACGATTATTTAATTCATCAACAATTGCTTCATATTCTGAATCCGACAACCTTTTACGCCATACATCATATTCCTCGGCATGTGGAATATAGTTAATGACTTTGCCTTCATCTATTGAATAAATCAAATTCCATCTCCTCTACATTTTCTTTGCTAATCAGCTGAAAGCACCCTAAGCTTCCCCCTCAAAAGCTCAGGGTAAATAGTAAAGACTGCATAGGGACGACTACATTTTCTTTAATGAGATTATCAATTATTCAACGACAATAACAACACAATGCCTGGATAATATTTATTGTCAACTATAAAATCTCGTCTATTCTGAGGAAAAACCCAGGATTTAACATCGGCTGGAATTTTTTTAATTATCTTTAAGAATGAATCAATCTCAGAATTGATATCTTTGTTGTTTATTGATAAGTGAGGGCAAATAAAAACCATTGAGATACTCTTTTCATTATCTTTAAAATCAATTTTGTTGACATCTTTTTTGGCCGACTCCATCACGCTTTTTATTTGTGATTTGATATCTTTGCTCGCCAAAGAAACAAATTTAAATTTGGCTTCACAGTAGTAATCGGTATTCCCAATTTGAAACCATAAGTCTGACCTGCCTGTGTATTTCTTTCTTTTTCCTTTTTCAATACCGAACTCTTCCATCGCCAGGTAATTATTACGCCAAAGAGCTCCGGCAAATATGCTTACATTTGACCTTTCATTATAGTAGTAGGGCACTTCTTCTTCTATTTCACTACAGAACCTATTAATAATTGAAATCCATTCCCAACATACAGGATCCAAAAAAGAGTTCTTTTTATTGCTAATTATAACATCTTCCATTAGATAGGTCTAATTACTCTTTATTTCGTTAAACCAGTAAGCCGGTATGCCGTACTTTTCAAGATAATTTTCAATCGTTTCTCGGAGCCCTTCTTTTTGGGGTGGCTCGGGGTAAATGATCCCTAAACATACATCAATATTATCTTTAACATACATATCAACATATTTGAATAGTTGATGCTGGTGGCTCCAGGCGTTCTTTTTTATGTTCTTTGTTTTTATGTTGTCCCAATTAGTGGCTTTAATTTCATAAATGGCAACAACCCCATCACCGACATCTGATATAAATATATCTAACCGGCCTCTCTTTGAGTTCAAGAGCTTAAGATGTTCTTCGAACCTAAGATCGCTCTTTTTATCGTTCTCAGCAAAATCTTTCCTGACGATTTCCTGGAATTCCTTTCCACGAAGCAAACGTTTTGGCTCAGACATATTATATAGATCCCGATGCTTTTAATACTTGAATTAGGCGACCGATATCAGAACCGGCTGGCGTAGTCGTCATATTTTCACTTAAATAATCAAACATTTCGCGCATTGAAATCATCTTGATCGGATTACCTAAAGTCTGTAGGAAGTCCTGATTTTGTTCCCAGGTTTCCTTGTTGCCAACTATTTTTGTCACAGCAAGAATATATGTGAATTTCTTTGAGCCGGTTATCTCTTCAACTTTATTCCGTAAAGCAGATGCCCATTTAGGTATAGTAAGCTCTCTGAATCTAAGCTTTGCATCCCGGCCTGATATTTTTTTATTATTAATTATATTGCTTAACTCATATTCAGTTCTAAAACCATCTTGCCAGCTTTTGCAATTGATAACTAATGTCCTATCATCCTGCGATTTTAACGGATTAAAAGCCATGATATCAATATCACTGTGAACAGAATCTTTCTTTGATTTATAATCCGGATGATCGATGGAAGGGCGGTATTTTATATTCGCAGTTGTAAAGTATCCGATTGCTCGACAATAATCATCTACAATTTGCTCTAAAATGTCTTCTTTCATTCTTAAATTCACCTATTAATTTATTGCAAAATTATGCACATTGTTGTTAACCATTTAATAGCTTTTCTTTCATTCTTCTTTGCTCTTCGAATTCTTTTAATCCATCTGAAAGTGTTATTAGGGAGTATTTTATATATGGGAATTTATGTCTTAAAAAACTATAGCGGATCGGTAAGAATTTCCAGCAGAATGCATCAACAGAGGCTCCACCTTTTAACAAAGAGAATAGTTTGCAAATAAAGGTATACCATATGCGAAGTAGCAGTAAAAACAAAGCAATATATGCAATATTGCTTGCATTAAAGGTACCTTGTTCTAAATCAAATGTATAAACATGTGAATAAAAATAGAGTGATGCTATCAAATAAATAAGCACTAAAATTGCGAAAATCCCTGTTACAAATAATGGGAATTGCCATGATCTAGTATTTACTCTCCCTACTATCAATTCAAAAATAAGTAGAATACCTTTCCAGAACCTATGTTTGTCCGCAGCATTATTTCGTCCAGAATAATATTCAACGCTAATTTGCAGGTCCTGTGTTATTACATCTGTAATATGGTATCCTTCATACAAATTCTTAAATGGCTTATCTTCGAAATCAGAGTGGCGTAACCGATTAACACAAATTTCCCAGGATTCAATATCGATATCACGGATGAGGTCTAAAGATTCAGCCGTGGTTTTTATATTAATATGTTCTTGGTTGAGTAATTTGCAGTAACCAGCGTACCTATTGTGTGAGTTGAATTTATAAAAGATAATTGACAAAACTAGAGATATTACAATTGAAAGAATAAGGGATATTTGTGCTACATATTCCGTATTTAACGGACCTTTGTTGGATAATAATTGAAAAGCAATAAAAGATAAACCTGACCCACCCAGAACGAATCCCATGTAGTTAGTAATACAATTCTTCAAATTCTGCAGTTCTGTTCGTAAAAACCTATACTCCTTAAAATTAGACAATTCCATAGTTCCTCCAATTAACTAATCTCAGTGTGTATAAAACATTTATGAATTAATTTCTCATTCCAATCTTTGGGACAATAATAGCATTTTCTAATATTTGAGAATGAAATAAATTAACATTTATATTTCATTAACTAGTTATAGGCTTAACGTAGGCCCAACCACCGGATGAGGTTCTTCCTTCCTTGACTGGATTATTATCTTTGGTCTTAACAAGCGTGCTAATTTTGAATGGCTTTTTAAGTTTTATGAGTCTTCTTATATGCAATAGGTTAATACTTTCACCATCATCAGATCTTGACGCATTATATAAACCACCCTCTTCCGGTTGCAAAGTATATAACAGTCTCATCAGAACCTTTTTCTTTTCTTCAGATATTAATGTTTTATTGTCCCAACCAATAATCTCTGCTGTGTAGTGCACGTTATTTAGATCATTTGTAATTGTAAGAAATAGTTTATATGGGTTTTCTGATGTGGGCTCTTCATCTCTAAGATGCTTGATTGGTGACGATTTATAGGGTTGTAAATACATTACATGGTCAGGTAACTCTTTTTGAACATTTAGAATTTCTTTCAATACGCTCTCGTAAACGCCATATATTAAGATTGCTTCAGATTTCATTTTAACCCCACCTTTTCCACTTTTTTCATGTATCAAATAAATTATAATTATCGGAAAATCTTGGTCAGTTTATTCTTCATCTAAGATGTTCTTTTAAGTCTTTCATCTTTTCAATAGCATCCTTCAATTCAGCCCGATACAATTCATTTTCACCATGATGAGAAGCGGTATTCATTACTCTATCTAAAATTTCCTTTGTTTCACTAATTAATTGTTCTTTACGAGTTCCTTCTTCATTAAAATTAATTAAAAAATCAGACATTTTAGTTTTAAGAATAGTTAATTTCCTCTTTTCACCGGTTGTAAGAGAGTCATCTGAATGATAATCTTCTTTTATTTTCTGTAATTTTTCTGGCTCCAAATCTGTCAGAAATGCAATATTAAAATCTTTAAATCTTTTTTCAGTCAATTTCTTAAAAGCATCACCTAGTTTTTGCTTAAGTCCTTGAAACTTTTGATCAAGCAATTTCAAATCAGGATCCAGAAAATTGTCCAAAATTGCCTCTGCTTCTTTTCGCAATTCATTACCACAATTCTCAAATTCATTTTCATCAAAATATTTTGCTGCTTTTTGCAGGGATGTAAGATCTGCTCTAATTGTTGGTGGAGAATTATCACTTTCATCTTTATTGAAATTATAATAAACCCAGTTTTCCTCGTTTGTGTTTCTGCGGATCAGATTAAATAAGCCTTTGTCATGAGTAAAAATAAACTTTTGGAACTCATCAAAGAAACTGAGACTTTCCTTTCTATCCTTATTCAAAATAATTCGAACCACATCCACTCTATTCGATAAATCAAGACTTATGAGCATATCGTCTAAGACAAGTATCTTGAATCGAGCTTCCGCTAAAGGTCTTGTGAGTAAAGCACCTATTCTTATACCTATTGCAATTCTTGTTAATTGTGCTTCATTTAAAAATGACTGCACTCTTTCTATTGATTTCCATTGCGGAGTTGGTTTTTCCTCAAAAAGCTCAACAGATAATTTAATATGAAGCAGATTATATCTTTCAGCTTCTTTGTTTTCTCCCCAAAGTTTTGTATGAACTTTTTGAAAATTGAATTTTTTTGAAAAAATGAGGCTTATGCGGATTACATCTTTACCAGCAAAGAATTCATTTTTGATAAAATCATTGGCATGCCCTTGGATTTCATCGAGTATGTCCTGTATTTTGGTGTTTAAAACACTTAATTTGTTTACATATAACTCTCTTTGCCTTCCATAAACTGACCTTCCACCAGCATCTCTGGGAATATCTAAGGTTGGTGTCTTAATAATATCTTCCAGTAAGTTTTGTGTTCCTTCTGCCAAGAAGGGAAAGATATCTCTTTCAAAAACAGGCCAAAGATTTACTTGCTGACGATGAGAAGCCCTATAAAAATTGTGTAACAGTTTATAATTAATGAAATCACTTGCAAGGTTTAATTCCTGGATAATAGTATCTGAATCACTGTTGGTATTTATTGTGCCATGGGAAATGGTGTAGTTTTTTGTTTCATTTGTATCACTATCAATGGAGGTGACTTTAACATAAGAATCTTCAGTTTCACCCATGAAAATGTTTTTAAGCGTTTGGTGCGTTTTAGGATCTGATATAGTATAATTTTTAAAATATTTCTGTACCTCTTCATTTGTTTTACCGCTACTTTGTAAAAAGGTATAAAGAGCCCAAAATAGACTGGACTTGCCGGAACCATTGTTACCAAATACCAAGACATTTTTGCCATTGATTTTAAATTGTCGATTATCTTTTTGGAAAGCTTTAAAATTCCGTATACGGATTTCTTTTATTCTTTTCATCAGCTTTCCAATATGGGTTTAAGAATTTCTGGACTTCTTACTGCAAAGAGTTTAATGCGATTGCGGACTTCATTATCCGTGTGGCTCCAGGTGGCGTGGAGTTGCTCAATGACCCTTTCTTTTTCTGTTTCACTAAGGTTGTTAAACTCCCTACCCTGCAGTGCTTGATTGATATCTCGCTCCACAAACTCCAAAACATCAATTTCCCGCTCTTTCATGTGGTCGGGGAAGTACAGCTCTAAACACAGGCCATCTGTAACGTTATAAATTGAATTTGAAATTGAGCTATTCATAGTGTCGAATTCCAATATATTATAAAGCGACTTCCAAAGTTGCTTATCTACTTTTTCCAAATTTTTTGAAAGAGGAAACTCTTTAATATCCTTTACCAAAATTTTTGGGAAATCACCTTTTGTTGCCTTTGGTGATGCATTAAAATGAAAAAATGTACCAATCCGTGAATTCAAGATAATTGTGGCCGCTTCAAGGCTGAATATTGAATTGAGTACAACAAGAATTGCAGGATCATTATAGAGTTCTTCATCAGTTATAGCTGCAAAAATTGATGGATTGGTAATCTCACGGATTAACATTCTCTTTTCTTTAAAAAATTTTGGTTGTCTTGGATTTGCAATACCATTACAATAGTCAATGTACTCTCTCTCATTCCATCTTACCGAATACTTTGTAATGTCTTCACCCCAAAGCCAGCGTTTCAATCCTTTCCTATACTCCATATGGTGATATGCTCTTGAATTGATTACTTCTTCGTGCTGACCTTGATACTTATCATACGCAATCAAACCTTGGGATACCTCAGGAAAAAAGAAATTAAGCGGCTTTGAATTTAATTTAATATTCGCAACAGCATTTATTGTGCTTTTAGATAGTTTAAATGCCAATGCCCAATTTTGAGAGAATTCACGAAAAAGAGAAATATTAAGTGCCTTCACATCTTGACTCATGAACGAATTGAGATCCAACTTGCTGTTTAAAGTTGGTAAGTATTTTACATCTTTTGATTCTTCTCCTTTTGTAAATATAATAACAGAATTTCTTACGGTAGCTGTATCAAATAATGAGTAATTAGTAAAATCTATGATTGATTTAATTCCCCAGTTTTTAATCAAATCATCCCTATAATTTTCGGCAAACACATTAAATAAATACGTATTTGGAATTATATATGAAAGAATGCCTTTATTTGAATTAAGGATTTTACTAGAAACCTCTATAAAAAAATAGTAGATCTCGTAGTCAGGTACTTTTTTTAAATGCTTTAGAACTTCTTTGCGATCTTTCCCTTTAATTGAAACACCATAGGGTGGATTCCCAATCACCACATCAAAACCACCTGAAATATCAAACATCCATTTCGGGTCAAAGAAAAGCGAAGACGCATTTTGGTCGTAAGGATCCCAACCTGCTAGTTTTTCAGCCGAGTCATTATGCAAGCCACTGCGCTTCAGTTCGCCAGCAATAGCATTTCTAAGTTCTTCATCCTTTTTTCGGTATTTCAGTTTGGTGTCTTTTGTACGAGCGCTAAAGAGTTTGTGGCGTACTTTCTTTAGTTCGGCTTCCAGTTGCTTGATTTCCTTGTTATCAAACAAGTTGGTTTGGGCTTGAGGTTTGTCTATTCCAATGAGTGTATTGGCAGTTACAAACTTCGTTTCCAGGTTCGGTAAAGGACGAATACCGAAATTTGCTTCTTTCTTTGCCACTTTTTGATCTACCACCAGAGAGATAAAAAATCGAAGCTTGGCTATTTGTGTGGCTATGGGTTGTATGTCTACACCGTACACACAGTTTTCTATCAAATAGAGTTTTCGGGCATAGTCCGGGTCGTTCATGTTTTGATCAAAGGCTTCATTAATTTCTTTTAACTTTTCCCCACGTTCGTTTTTATCCTCAATACTTAGTGCTTCTTTTAGGTCTTTTTCAGCTTTTTGAGTTTGTACTTCTTTCCAGCTTGAATTCTTCGGATCGAGTTTTTGCAGCATATGTACCATCTTTTGCAGACCACCCATCAGGAATGCACCCGAACCACAAGCTGGGTCGAGAATTTTGCATTCATCCAATGCTTTTACGATACGTTTAGTCAATGCTGTATTTTCTTTGAAAGGGTTCACCGGATCAAAAGAAGTCAGCTGATGAAGTTTTTCATCTAACGCCTTTTCATCCATGGCCCAATCGGTCTCCGCATTTTTCAGATAAGCAATCAGGCTTTCATCCACCATGTAGTTCACAATCTCCCGGGGCGTATAGAACGAACCCGTTTGTTTACGAGCCGTGCTTTTGGTTTCAGGATTGTAACTTGCAAGGAGATTTTCAAACACCTTTCCTAATAATTCTGGATCAAGCGCTACATCCTCTTCAATAGGTGTATTTTCTGTAATAGTGAATTTGTAGGATTTCAGAATATTTACCAGTCCTTTTACGGCGGCTTCTTTGGCAGCTTTGTTCTTAACTCCATATTCAGCACTCAGGTCAACATGCTCTTCCACCCCAAAAAAGAGATAATCAGGAACAATCAATTGTTCTCCCCTGGTCATTTGGTCGGAGAATCCATCTATATAAAGATTTTGATCGTGTTTAATATCAAGACATTCAAAAAGGCCGCCATTCAGGAATGGAACTTTTTCGTTCATTAGTTTTAAAAATACATCTGGATTTTTAAAGTATTTTTCATACCGGTACATCCAATCATTCCCCCGGTCTTGTCCATAGTGATTCTTAAGGCGAAATCTTCGGGAGCGTTTATCTAAGCTATCTTCTTCAATAGGGCAGTTCAGAGTAGCAAAAAACAAGTTTTGTAGTATGGCTTTATAATAGATACTTTCCTTATTCGCCTGAGCAAACATGGTTCCTTCTTCATGGTATGGTGAAATGTCATTGAGGATGTCTTTTTGTAAAGCTTTTAAATCGAAGAGCTCCTCAGGAATCAGTTTTTTCTCTTTGATAAACCATGTAAAAAGCAAACGTGTAAGTAAGCGAATCACATTGGTGGCATTGTGCTCCTGAATGAGATCATCCAGTTTTGCTCCTTTTTGGTGAGCAATTTCGAGTGTTGGCTTGTTGGGAAAAGTCACATGCTTAATGGCCCAGAAATACCAATTGGAGAGTTCCTGGTAGAACTTCTTGTTAAGTACACTAACACTGAATACTTCCTGCCAGTAGGCATATAATTTCGCAAAAGAATCGACAGTCTTTGTTCCAATCGAGGGGATTTTAAGCTCTAAGAGAATTCTCTCATGCCCTGAGTGAGGCTGAATAATGTTTATATCCCTTAAGAGTGATACTCTTCCAGCTTTTTCACCTTCACGCCATGCCTGTTTGTATTGCAGTCTTTCAGTGTTTGCAAAGGCAAGATAGTCTGCTTGGTCATCCCTGTATTTTAAAACCAATACCACTGGAGTGTAGTAGAATTCTCTATTGAAAGCCCGAGAGATTTCAGCCAGTTGAGAGCGGGTAGGGAGGAGGTTGTTTTCCCTTTGGTAAAGAGTAAGCCCAAAAATCAAAACACCATCATAATCGGATTTTATTTGTTGTACATCCAGACTTTTGGTGCCTTCAAAAGCTGCGTCATCGACCATCCCCACGAAATAGACATCATCCACTAACTGAAAGGTCGTGTTGTCTTTGTAGGTGTCTTTGAGGATTTCTTTGGCGGTGGTTGGTTCATCCGCCACATAATTCATAGGGACTTTTAATTCTTTGAAAAGGGCTTTGACGGCCTTAAGAAAGTCCATGTCTTTAAAATGTGTAAGTATCATATTTTATACCGTAACCAAAAACCAGGTGATCAAATCGAAGTTCTGAAGTTGATATTTCTCATCCACCTTCAGATCTTGTTTTACTCTATCTAATGCGAACTTATCGCCCTTTCGTAACTTTGCTAAAACGTCTCTGGCTTCTTTACCCATCACTTTTTTGGTGCTGCCATCTTCTAACTCCGTAAATTCTGCAGCTTGTCTATCTAAAAATGATTTTAAGGAATTTACCAATTTCTGGATTTCTGCTTCATCTCCTTTATCAATCCCATCTGGGACAAAGCGCTCCCGGTCTTTGTGATAAGTAATAGCATCCAAGACCTCTTTTTGATTCAGCAATAACATCTTCCCATCATTATTTATATAAATGAGATCAAATACTTTATATTCATGCATCTTGGATTTTTCAGGACGATTAGGATAACCCAATAAGGCTATGATACCATCTTCTGCACAGATAGTCGCATCCGCTTTGAAACCGGAATACACACCTTTTGGCATACGCAGATATTTGTCCTTATCTTTATTGAATTCATCAAGTAAATCTTGGCGATAACGCTCAAGTGACAAATCATCAAAACCAAGACCCTGATCACTCACTTCAATGTCATCCCAGGAAGTTTGCATTTGTTCCATCATTCTTGCTTTCAATCTATTTTCTAAGTCTTCATCCTCTGCCATTTCCTTGAAAGTTTCTGAGAAATCCAAATGCACCTCTGAGCCAGCGAGTTTCATAGCTGCCATTCGTTGCTCAATTCTACCTTGAAGATTTAAATAACTGTTAATGTTATTAGATGGCCAAAAGTTGATACCAAATATCTTTTCGTTTGGTGATCCCAATCGATCTATACGACCCATTCTTTGAATAATCCGAACAGGATTCCAGTGGATATCATAATTAATCACCATATCTGCATCCTGAAGATTTTGGCCCTCACTTAATGCATCAGTAGCAATGATGATGTCAATTGGGTTTTGCAGTTTGGTGTAGGTTCTTGGATGATTTTCTGCAATCCAGGAAACCCAATTTTGATACTCTTTTTGGTTTCCTTTTTTTATTTCAAATTCCCATTCTTTCTCCTTGAAGAGCTTGGTGTATGGGGCAAAACGCTCCAGAATTGGTTCAAACAACTTGCTTTCTTCATCAGTATCTGAAACCAATGAGCCACTACCTGAAACCATAGATAGCTTATCGTATCCTCTTGCTTTTAATTGTTCGAATAAATATTGCGCTGTATCTCTATAGACAGTGAATATGACAAGCTTTTGGTTATTTGAATTATGTCCGGAATTTCTTTTACGTTCAATCTGTTGCATTAAAACCTCAAGCTTATTATCAGCCGAAGAGTGGTTCATTGGATGGATAATTTCCTCATCAATTCGTACTTGAAACTTCAACAGGTTAGAAAAGAGATTATCTAAAGCGTCCAGGTCTTTTTTTAAATCTTTTTTGTAATTCTTAATATTACCAGCAGCATCAATATCAGATAATTTTATTTTTCTTTTTTTACCAAGCGTGAACTCTTCATATTCTGCTTCTAATTCATCATCGTCAAAAAGCCACTGGTCATCTTCATTAATAACGTGGTTTTTTTTGTCCACTTGGTAGGCTTTAATTCTATCCAAAGCGTTTTGGTGATGATCTTTTATTTTTTCTACGGTTGTGAAAAATGAATACCAAGATGATTCTAACCTTTTGACCATTAAGATATACATCATTTTTACTAAAAAACGGTCCCTTTGTCTTTCATCATGTAAGACGTCTTTCTCATTATCAGTATCTTCCAAATAAAATGAAGGTTGATATCCTGAAAGCATTTGAGGGAAATGATCAAAAAGTTCCTCGAATGTTTCAAAATTGCCTAGTTCTTGAGGTGTGACAAAAAGGTTTATCGGTTTCTCTTTTTGAGGAAATACCAAGGCAGCTTCCTGTCCTTCAATCATTTTTCGTGTTCTGGCAACAGTGAGTGTGTCAGTCAACGTGAAAAAGTTGGCAGGTAGTTTTTTAATAAAGTCAGAAATTTTGGGCTCAGGCTCCCTTCGCCAATCATTAAAGGCCTTTTGCGCAGTACGAAATGAATAATCTAGGTTTCTAACTCCTAGTGATTCTTGATAACCATGCACATTACCCTGTACCATGAGTTTAAACTGATTTCTTATATCATTCAATGAGTTATTTATTGGTGTTGCTGATAATAAAAGAACTTTGATGTCTTCATTTGGCTTAAGTATATATTCAAGAAGAAATTTGTATCTATTTGATTTGTCGTTCCGAAGATTGTGGCTTTCATCTATAATAATTAGTTTTGGTTTGTCATTTGTGAATAACTTGTCAGCACGATCGTCATATCTCTCAAGACGTTCTTCACTCATATCTGTGTGAAAGCGAACAAAGAAATCCAGCTGATCTTTTTCAAATTTAGAATCTTGATGTTTACGATATCTTTTCCAATTAAATTCTAGCTTCTTGGGACAGAGTAGAAGAATCTCTCTCCCTTGTAATTGGAAGAATTTAATTATTGCCAAAGCGCACCAAGTTTTTCCAAGCCCAACAGCATCTGCAAGAATGGCTCCATTGTATTTTTGAAGCATTCGAATTAAACTTAATACTCCTTTTTTCTGAAAATCATAAAGAGTATTGTAAATAGCTGAATTTTCAAGTCTACCTACTTGTCTGTTGAAATCCGGATTACTATCATCTTCTAGTATTTGGCTTCCAAATAATTCAAATAAAATTTTATAGTAAATTTCTCGTGGAGTATACTTAATAAAAATTCGTTCAATTTCATTAATAAGGTATTGCTTAAAATTTAGTTTCGTTTTTGATCCATCTTTTTGAATTATGGTTTTTTCTCTGTGCGCTTGGGGTTTTTTCCATAGTGATTCAAACCATTCAATTAGCTCTTTATATTGACTATTATTGCCAGTTTCAGCAATATTTAATTCAACATTATTTGTTTCTTTTAGCCCAATTCCTGCCTCTGTCAAATTAGAGCTTCCGGAAATGAAATATTTTTTTCTATCATCTTTTTCTTTTGGATTAAATAGATAAATTTTTGCATGACAGAAGTTAGGTTCAAGGGTTTTTGCAGATACTTTATCTTGTTTTAAAAAACTAACAGCTTCTTGAGAAACACTATTTAATTTAAGTGCAGCTTCTATTGTTATATTTTCATTTAGTAAATCGAGAGGACGGTTTTCCTCCAAGTCAAAGTTGACAATATCTCCTAGAACTAAACGATATTTATCAATTTTTTCATTTACGGCTTTAGTAATGTATGCTAGTGCCCCAATAGTGAAGTAACCAGTAACAATATCTAACTTACCTTCTTCTGTGTATTTTGTGAGCCACTCATGGACTTTTAGATTTTCATTGGAGTTATCTAAAATCATTTAAAAATTGACTCCATTTTCCAAATCGGTGAGTTCTTTTTTGTTTACTTCGCTCAATGTAGGTTCCATAAATTTTTATAAAAATTGGAGTATTATATTGAGGATTAAAACAAATATAAAGAGATGTGTTTAAACAGGCAAAGTATATTACGAAACTTGCTGCATATCTTCTTGAAAAAAGGTGGAAGGCATTATGAGATAAGTCTTTTGTCTGGGTCTGTTTGAAATATCCCAATTCGGCAAAAAGGACACGTTTTATCTTCCAATTCAAATGTATCTGCGATGTCTTTAGATTGGCATTGAGGGCAGCTGGTTATTGGAGCAGCACTGTCAATCATAAATTCTGCGGCGCAAGATAAACAAATAGCAGGGCTGCCATTACCAATACATTTCTCTAAATTCTCATGGTCCGGGTGGTGGGCATACTGTTTACTCCCATTATAGTCTAAATAATATGGGTTCCCATCAGACAAGGTTTCTATTGTTTTGTTACATTCATTACAAATAAAGATTTTCCCTTCAGCCATTAATATCATTCCTGCCTTTAGTTATAACCACACCACCCTAAACGATTGAACTCTATGTCAATCATTTCTTATCTATTTTTAGAAGTCCAAGTTGCTGATTTACTCTCAATCTCTTCCTGTCTCATCACCCTATTGTTTTTCTTCAGAACAAAGTTATTTAAATCTTCTATTTTAAAGTTAACTCTTCGCCCTTGAAGGTTATAGTATGGAATTACATTCCTGCTAGTGTAAGCATACAGGGTTTGTTTTGACAAACAAAGATAATCATCTGTTTCTTCCATGTTTAAAAAAGGCTTTTCTTTCTTAAAAACCACCCGTTCGATATTTTGTAAAGACAGAAATATCTTTTCTAATATATCGGTTTGATCTTGTTCAAATAGCACTGTCCGCCTCCCGCTTGGTAATTACATTTCGATGAGAATATATAATTCAAAAGAAGATAAAACACTAATGAAAATGCTCCCAACAATCTTTTTACTCGTGTCTTTTGCTCAATCTGCTGATACTCTTCGTGTAGCAACCTATAACATTTTAAATTATAACGGTACGGCACGAAATGAATACCTGCAACCAATTACAAATGAAATTGATGCAGACATACTGATTGTTCAGGAGATCCTTAGTCAAACTGCTGTTAACTCTTTTTCCACAACAGTTTTAAATAATAATTACAGTACAATACACTTCAATGATGGCCCTGATACGGATAATCACATTTTTTACAAAACAGATAAAGTTAAATTCATTTCGGATTCCTACATATCCACAGAGCTTCGAGATATAGCTGAGTATAAATTAAAAGTGAATTCTACAGAAGAATTTTTATTCATTTATTCCGCACACCTTAAAGCGAGTCAAGGGTCTGATAATGAGCAAAAACGCTTAGCTGAATGCACTATTTGGCGAGATCATCTCAACCAACTTCCAACAGCGACAAATTTCATTATCCTTGGTGATTTTAACTTTTATGACTCGGGTGAACCTGGTTATCAGAAACTGTTAGCTGATGAAGCAGACAATGATGGGCGTTCATTTGATCCGATTGATTCACCGGGTAATTGGCACAACTCGGAATCTTTTGCCGGGATACATACACAAAGCCCAAGAGTCGAACAATTTGGCGGTGGTGCTTCAGGTGGCCTTGATGACCGTTTTGATTTTATTCTTATTTCTGAGGCTTTGAATGATGAGGTGTTACCGAACTCATATACAGAATATGGCAATGATGGCCAGCATTTTAATGTCTCAATAAATGAGGGAGAAAATGGTGCAGTCAGTTCAGAAATCGCAGATGCTTTATATTATGGGAGCGATCATTTACCTGTCTATTGCGACTTTGTATTTGATGAGGTCTCAGGAATTGAAAGCGAAAACCCAAAAGATTTCTTGTTACTTCAGAACTATCCAAATCCCTTTAACTCCACAACAAATATTGTATTTGAAGTTAAAGAACGAGGAAATGTAAAACTTGATCTGTATGATACATCCGGAAAGAAAGTTCTTACTTTAATTGATGATGATTATTCACCAGGCAAATATGAGCATAGATTTGATGCAAATTCGATAGCAAGCGGTGAGTATTATATAGTTCTTTCTACCGATGCTCGAAAGAGTTCAAAAAAGATTTCATTGATAAAATAATCCTGCCTAAAATCATATCTCATTGTCTCACTTTATTTTTTTCACTGAGACTAACAGCCTTTTAGAAAAAAGAGAAAGCTTTCTTGATTAAATATTTCTATTTCGTATATTTGTTGCACTGCTTTTTTAAAGTCAATATCCACAATTGGTGATTTGAAATTTCAATTCACCCAATTTCTGAGTTGTTTAGAGGGGGGCTCAGCGACATTCTTAGGAATTGTATTATAGCCATGGAAGGTTTGCTATTAGTACTTGAAGAATGGAGTTTAAGTTGCCCAATTTTATTGCAACTGGTTTTTTATCGGCACACGGCCATAATTTATACATTCCATTTTTCTTATCACAACCCAATCGCTTAAAAGATCTATCAATGATCACAAATAATTTGTCCATATTATTATGACTATTGATAAGCTAGTAGTGATTGATTTTTAAAATGGAGGAAGACCGATGGACTTGGAATAAAAAGCCTCGAGTGATGCTGGAATCATCACCCGAGGATAACGGGTTTGCACAACACAAGTATTGCCCGTATGACCGCAATATACTTTTTTTATTGCGGTTATACCAATTCCTTAACCAAGGACTAACCATGAAACACCTGTTTATATTTATAATTCTTAATCTGATATTCCTGATTGTGAAGTCTTGCAGCGAAAATGGAGTAAAACCACCAAATACTGGACAAGATACCACCAGCCATGCTTTTACCTGGCGTATTGATACTTTGGGTAAATACCCCAGCTTTTTTCATGATGTAACAGTTATTGATGAAAACAATATCTGGGCGGTTGGCGAAGTGACCACAGACAGCGGCACATATGGCGGTGCCCATTGGGATGGTAATAAGTGGCATTTACAAAAGTTTCCTTGGGATGGAGGTAGCTCGGCTACACCGATTCGGTGCGTTTGGGAGGGTACTGACAATAATTTATGGGTTGCTGCCGCAAGTATTTTTTTATGGGACGGTGAAAAATTGAACATGAAATGGCGTGTTCCAAGTTTTGGTAAAGGAGTTGAACAAATATGGAAAATTGCTGAGGATAATATTTATTTTGTTGGCGGGCTTGGTACTATTGTCCACTATAATGGGAGTAGTTTTAAAGAATTAAACAGCAACACAAATATCCATCTGCGCGGTATTTCCGGTAATAACAAAGGGAATGTGTTTGTAACAGGCTATGAACAAAACGGCGATGCTGTTGCATTAGAGATTGTTAATGAAAATGTAACAGAACTTTACCGTTCCATTGGCCCGGCCAATGTGCCACAAGGCAATTATGGAGTTTTTTTATCGGTATGGACAGGAGATGAGGATGCATACTTTCTTACAGATGCGGGTTTACTAACTGTAAACATTCAATCCAGGAAAAAAATACTCTCCAATAACCATGAATTAACTTATCCGTTTGCAAGACACGATATAGAAGGCCAGGCAGGAAACGATCTTATAATAGTAAGTGGGCGGGGTAAGGCTGTCCATTGGAACGGCAGTACCTGGTCGTTGCACACAGAGATGTTCGATCAATATCCAAACCAGACACTTACAACCTATGGAGCCGATTATAGATCTGAAACGGTGGCTTATGCAGGCCCCTACCAATTTGGAAATAAAGCGTTTATTGTAATTGGAAAACACAACTAAATATATTCTAAAAGGAAAAATCATGTTAAAATTTACTGTGTTAATTAGCATTATATTTACATGTAACTTATTTGCACAATATAACCCAAATGATCCGAGATTTGGAGAGCAATGGGGCCATACGAAAGTAAAAACACCTGAAGCCTGGGACATAAGTTTGGGACAAAGAGAAATAGTTGTAGGTATGATCGATACCGGTGTTAATTGGCATCATGAAGACTTACAGGAGAAAATATGGATAAACGATGCGGAGGTAAATGGAACCGCCGATTTTGATGATGATGGTAATGGCTATGAAGATGATATAAGGGGTTGGGATTTTTTTAATAATGATGCCGATCCTTTAGATGATTTTACTAATGGAAATACAGGACACGGCAGTATTGGTGCTGGAATTATTGCGGCAAACCTTGATAATGAAATTGGAATGTCTGGAATTTGTGATAATATTAAAATTTTGCCTTTAAAGATTACTAACCCCGGAGCAACACCTTATCCGGATGTTAATTCAAACCTTGTTAAAGCAATAAACTATGCAGTTGATAAGAACGTAGATTTAATAAATGCAAGCATAGGTGGTTTTGATTATAATCAAGATGTTTATACTGCGCTTCAAAATGCAAAGAATGCTGGCATTCTCATTGTAATAAGTGCTGGTAATCACCATACTGAAGGAAAGAATATCGATGATAATAAGAATTATCCAGCTTCTTATGATCTTGATAACATTATTCCTGTTCTTGCAACAAAAACCGATGACTCCAAACGAAAAAAGAGTCATTACGGGCCAAATACAGTAGATCTGGGTGCTCCGGGTTCTGATATTTTAGGAACAACAAAAATTAATGACGGTTATGAAAAGGATGATGGCACTTCATATGCCGCGCCTTATGTAACCGGTGCATTAGCACTATTATACTCCAGCGCCAGCGAAGATTTACATAATTATCGTTTGTCCGATCCGGTTGGGGCGTCCTTGTATTTCAAAGATATTATTCTAAGCAGTGTGGATTATGTTGCTGCGCTTGATGGTAAATGCGCTACAGGCGGCCGTTTAAATATTTTTAAAGCAATGCAAAAGGTTCACAAAAAAATCGCCCTGGTCAATAAGAGGGACGGTCACCAGGTATCACTCGGTGGTACATTAAGCCTCTATGGAACACAAAACGGTGTGGATGTAATAAGCCATACATCTAGCAACGATCAAAATGTTGAAGTCTTTTATAATTTTCTATTTGACACACGCACCGACCAAAAAGAACTGACAGATGGTTCAGATAATGTAAAACATCTAAACTGGAACGGAGACGGGAGTAGTTTTAGGTTTTATAACAGAGACGTTTTAATGAGAGATACCAAAGTAGAAGAAATTGCTTATTTCAAAGAACAGAAAAATATTATTTTAACAAGCAATATGGGGTTTCCAGTCACCATCCGCGATCCCTGGTTTGTAGAGGGTGCAGGTACTATTGATGACGAACAACCGGACAGCTTCCATGAATATGTTTCAAATACATCCTATGCAGTTTTTTTGGATCAAAATCCTGCCCTCGGCAGAAAATCATATTTTATTAAGGCTGACTACCAAGTAACGACGGGCGCAGTCTATGGTCTTTCACATTGGATTGCTGATCCTCCAAGTGGGGCAACTATTTTAAGCCCAAACTCAAATGAAACAGAGGTAGTATTTAACGATGAGGGAGTAACAATAACGGCTGTTTACCATCAAGTAAATAATATTCCTGATTATACAGCGAATGTCACACCGGACGCAACCCTATCCATCCCGGTAGGAGCAAACATAACTTTTGCCGATGGGTTTACTTTTGATGTCCAGGGATCACTTTCTATTGAAGGAACAGAAACACAACCTGTTACGCTTACTGGCTCCGGCCGGGCAACTGACTATGAACCAGTTGCACAAGCCTCTCTTGGCAATCCCGTTCTTCCTCAGGACTATTTTATACAGATTAATGGTAGCGATAAGAACATCACGTTAAATAATGTTAAGATAAAAAATACATATTGCGGGATTGACGTTAACGGTGAAAACAATACTTTTGAAATAAAGAACTGTACTTTTGAAAACACAAACGTGGGCATTCTTTTGGGTCAGGCTTCGCAGTCAGAGTTGTATTTAGAAGAAAACGTATTTAACAATAACCACACTGGTATTGTTTTTAATAAAGGCGTTGCAGATAATGTTCAAGAAACTTTGTTAAGCGTTTACCGCAGTGTTTTTAGCAATAATGAATACGGCATATATTATTTCCCTACATTGCAAGTTACCAGCGGTGCTGATTCTAAATTTGGCTTAGTGGCCGTAAACAATACTTTTTTTAATAATTCAAAAATTGCCTTCTATATTCAGCTCTACGTAAATGATGCAAATCAATTTGGTTATTTATATGGGTTTCTCGCCAATAACTTGTATAGCAATAATGCTAATCATTATTCTTATTCTGCTCAAGGACCGCAAATCTTTTATAAATATTGGCAACTTGATGCAATTGAAGGAGTAGATCCTGCTACTACATTTATAGACGCCGCAAACGGTGATTTACACCTAAGATATGGTAGTTCAGCTATAGGTGAAGGAGGAGGATTCCTTCTAGATAATATAGAGGATTACTTTTTCGATTTTAATATGAGGATTCCCGAAGAATATGATTGGGATACAGAAATCGTGGATGGAGAAATTGTATATCCTGATTTAGGAGCTTTTTATTATCCTCAAACTACCATTTCTGGTGCTATCTCTGCAAATATGACATTGGAAGGAAAAGTAACTGTTACAGATAATTTGACAGTTGCCAATAATGTCACATTAACTATTAAGCCAGGAACACACCTCTTTTTTGATGAAGCCAAAAGCTTAACAATTGAAACCGGAGGTACATTAAATGTCAATGGTATTCCTGCGGCGCTGGCAACGTTTAAATCATCTGTACCAGAAAAATGGGCTGGACTTAAATTTAATGAAAACGCCTCATCTTTGAGTTCAATCGAATTTGCACATATTGAAAATGCAACTAATGGTATTTATGCCTACAAGAGCAATCCAATTATTAAAAATAACACTGTTAAAGATATTACATACAAAGGCATTTATTTGAACATGTCTTCCTCGCTGGTACAGGGCAATACAGTTGATAATGCTAAATATGCTATTTATTCATATGGTTCAAATTATATTCCGAATGATCCCCAGCTGCTTGATAATATAATTTACGATTGTATTTATGGAATCAGACTAGCTTCATCTTCACCAAATATTAGGCGAAATGAAATCTCAGAATCGGATTATGGTATCTATTGCTCGTCATATTCTTCGCCAAACCTCGGAGATATCAGCGCCTTAGGTAATAATTATATCCATGATAACATTTACGGTATACGGGCATATTCATCTAGTCCATTCCTCGGGGAAGATCATTGTGGGGAATTTGGAGGGAGAAATTGGATTGAAAACAATGATTATAATGTTTATGCTTATGGATCCTCAACAATAATTGCGGAAAAAACCTGGTGGGGTAATGCTTCTCCAAACACATCGCTTTTCAATATTTTAAGCCCAGCTACTTTAGATTATATACCATGGCTTGAATACGCACCTTCTCTCAATATAATAGAAGGCAGTTCACCAGAAATCGATATGTATGATTTAACCTTTGGTAAGATATCATCAGCCGCAGTTGATAGTGCTTTAACGGAAGAAGTTGCTATGGAAAGTTTTAACAAAGAATGGCCACTTTTAAGGCAGCTAAAATTTGCCAAAAATTTGGTTCAATTAGGTTTTCCTAAAAGTGCCCATAAAATTTGTAAAGATATTATCACAACCATGCCTGATTCTAGTCTTGCTTTCCTTGCATTTGACATTCTCTGGAAGGCAGGTAGGACGGATGACGAATCCTTTATAAAATTCAGAAATTACACAGATTCCTTAAGCCAATTGGCAGATCAGGATGAAATTGAAGAGCATGCAGAGTTTGTTGATACAGAATATGATGCAGAACTAGGCCTGGGTAAATCATCGTCAGAGAGCTATTTAAGTTATCTTGACTATCAACACCCCAAGATTGCTGCAAATGTTCTCCTTAGAGAGTTAGAATCACGTCTAATTCAACTTGAGAATAAGGAAGTAGCGCTTCAAATTTTTAAAATAATGATTTCAGAGTTTCCAAAACAATTAGCAACGGCCGAAGCAAAAATACTACTTGATATCGATGAAGATTTTGACATTGAAAAGGAACTTGGCATTCCTCTGGTTTATAAGCTTTCACACAATTATCCTAACCCATTCAATATAGAGACTACTATTGAGTTTGGTATACCTAAAGCTTCTTCTGTTACTATTGAAATATTCAATTCAATTGGCCAGAAAGTGAATAATATTGAAATGATTAATCTTTCGCCAGGTTATCATAAAGTCTCATGGAATGGTCGTGATGAATTTGGAAATATAGTGGCTACTGGAGTTTATTTTTATAAATTAAAGGCTGTTTCCAGTCTTAATAAATCTGTAAAATTTGAACAAGTCCGTAAAATGTTATTGCTAAAGTAATTTTTACTACTATGCCCCGGCTCGGCCGGGGCTTTTATTTTATGAAAACAATAGTTGTACTAATCTTCCTCTCATTCTCAATTTATCTACATGCTGAAAATCCAGATAGCACAAAAGCTAAGATATATCAAAATAAGTCTATTATATTAGAGGCTGCACATAAATTTGATATCAACCCAGTTTACCTAGCATCGATTATTTATGTTGAGCGAAGTTATAATTTTAGCTGGACTGATATTGCACTTGATGAACTAATAGCCAAACGCGGTTTTAATAGTTCGGTCGGATTTTGTCAGGTTAAAATTAAAACAGCCTATTGGATCGAGACACAGATTACAGATTCTTTAAGCTCTTTTTTTCCTAGAAAAAAATATATTAATTCGTTAAAATTAAGTAAGTCACCGGATGAACTTTTTAAAAAGCTATCTAATGATGGCCTAAATATTTATTATGCTGCAGCATATCTTCGAATTATGCAAAGTTTTTGGGAAAAATCTGGTTATAGTATAGATAAAAAACCTGGAATTCTAGGCACTCTTTATTCCATTGGTCTGTTTCACAATAATGGTAAACCACGAAAACCGCACACCAATCCAATGGCTAACTGGTTTGGCAGAGAAGTAATAAAATCCATTTTTCTACTGAAGCACGTGTTTGAGTAAAGAAAGAGCCAATATATCATCCAGGGCTTTCCTTCTCCAACTCATCCTTCAATCTCCAGAACTGATCAAACAAAGCAGCACTCAACATCATAGCCTTAACACTGCCATCTTCCTTCAAGAATTTCTGCACACCTTCAACAACTCCCAACAATATATTTAGCTCATTTTTCACACTTTCTTTCATAACAACCTCCATAATGTTCAACATACTTTTCTTATGCCAGCTTTTTATGGCATAAGAAGAGTGATAAGCCTATCAACTAAAAGGGAAGGAGGAGCATTGTGGAAGAAACTAATCCTGCCTAGAAAGATCATCCTCACCATACAACCTCGTTTCAACAGCCACGAACAGAAACTCATTCTGAAATACAACCTGTCCGGTATGAACTGGATACTAAAGCTAATCCTGAATATCGCCCGCCGTTATGCCCAACTCGAAATCACCGCTACAAAAATCATTATCCCGCTTCAATCCGATATGCCCTACAGAATAGAAGATATTTCAGGACATGATATAACTATTAACCTAAAAAGGAGATAAACAGATGACCCAGGAAACCCAAACAAAGATTGAAAAGGGAGCCGTAATTGCATCCGTCATCGTTTCAGGTGTGCAGCTTGCCCTTCAGGTCACAGGATTGTTTCGCGGAAAGGCCTAATCAATGATGCCACCGGAAACAGAAGATAATGTCGTGGATGTGTCGCTTAAGCATATAGTGCTGGCCTTTGGTGGTATTCTCTTTGGTACCGCCATCGTAGGCACCACCATTGTGCTTGTTCGTGACCATATCCGCTTTAAACGACAGAAGTCATTTTTTGACAGCTTCAGCAACCTGATAAATTCCATTACCAATCTTGGAGGAAATAAATGGAAAAAAGAGTAGATGGATATTTTATTAGTAATGATGAAGTGAATAAGGGCAAAAGGATCCTAAGCTATATAGGGATTGGAACCATCGCCTGGAAAGTAATGCGCTTCATAATTGCTTCACCGGTGAGATAAGCCATGGCCACAAAGTTGAGATTCAATATTAACTCACATGCAATCGCTAAAACAGCAAGCCTGATTTCAAACAGCGTTTTATTAACAGCAAACGCTTACCTGATCGGAACAGGTTTTGCCAACAGCTTTCGCGAGCAGAAAACAATGAGCCGCAACCAGAACCTGCAACTGACCGCTGAGATTGCCACATCCATCGCTTCACTCACCAGGGTAATAACCGACACGCTCAATAAGCATAATAACAATGAGAGCGGTTAAGTATTATCCGCCCGAATCCCGCCGCTACCTTCAGCAAAACCTGCAATGCATCTACTGTGGCAATACCACGGCTTTCTTTATTGATCTAAAGCTAAGACACCAGGTCATCATTCAGAATGACAGCTCCATTCTTGTTGAACCTTCCAAAACAACAGAGAAGGTCTTTCACTCAATCGCCAAAAATATGGATATGGTACTGGACAATGAGAATGAAGTGATCAACTGCGCCAACTGCCGGAATCCCGGCGTGGACCGCCAGGAACGCCTGCTGGATTACTGCTGGCAGGTGGGTTGTCCCGGTTGTGATGTCTGCGGCAGCTATATCGATAAAGAGGATCTTATTGAAACATGTACAGAATGCCTCAGGGAAAACAAAGGAAAAATTGGAGAGGAAGACTGTGCCTATCAATGCATGTATTATGATAATGGACTAGACGCCGTACGCAGGCATTATGAAGTAACACTGGAAGAGTTAAAGCGGGACGCGGGCTACTAACAAACAATGGGGGCACAGTTTTTCCAGTGCCCTCATATTAATTATTAACCGCAAAGGCGCAAAGAACGCAAAGGTTTTTGATTCTTTTCTAATAACAATACTTAGCCACTGATACACACAGAAAATCATCCCGATATAAAACATCGTGGATTTCACAGAAAACGTTCAACAGAAAAAAAATACGAAATAATTAGTGAAATCAGTGTAATTCGTGGATGAAAAAATGAGAGAATAAAATATGCTGAAAACGACAAAGGATAAAAAGGGATGGTTATTGCCATACCTGGTTTCACTTGACCTGATGTTTTATAAACGATGGGATTATTGGCTAAACATATGTAACAGGAACAGGATTCCGGATGAACCAATTCCCTATATAGAATTCCATCCTATCCATGAATATCCAAAGAAAGAAGTACAGAAGAATCTGACGGACTGTTTGAAGGAAGCAGCTTATCAGCTCTCCCATCCATTGCATAGTTTTGTGGACTGGATGCTGTGGGGCTTCAACTATGGCAAAGAATTCCCTGTTGGAGTTACAGAAAAGATTGATGACTACTGGTACCGTACTTTTAACCTGGGATTGTTTTACCGGGAACCGGCCGATCATTGGCCCGATCTGGCAATGGATGTGATGGGCAGGAATAACCCACTGGGCTTTTTTGCCACACCGGGCGCGGTGGTAGATATGATGGTAAAAATGCAGTTTGGAGGAGAACCAACCCATGATCATAAAAACAAAAGTGTTCTCGATCCTTGCTGTGGCACCGGCGGCATGCTGCTCTATGCCTCCAACTATTCCTTAAACCTTTATGGCCAGGATATCTCACCATTGTTGACCAAGATCGCCACGATCAATGCCTTCATCTATATGCCCTGGATGGTCTCCAAACCCAAACACCTTACCATCTTCGATGTTCAGATAACTGAGAAAGAATTCCAATCCGGAGTGAAGATTCCATTTTGTACAAAGTGTGAAAAAGAAAACCAGAGTTTCTATGTGGATCTACAAACCGATTACCGCTGTGAGGTTTCCAATGCCGGTCATTTTACTCTGGACACACCAACCATCAGCAGTGACCTTATTAAAAGAAAACTAAAACCAGAAAACATTGCCTGCTCAGAGTGTAGCAAAAGCGGAAAGGAATATGCATGAGTATAATATGTATCGAATGTGGTAACCGGCACTTCTTTGATTGCGAGGTGGAAACAGTCATGGAAATCGAAATGTCCGGAGAAGGTTTATTGTTACAACCGGCCAAATTTGAAGACTGGAACTATGCTGAGGAAAATGTACGTGATCAGGTGAAGGAAGCAGTGCTTTCCACAGAAAAGATGAGCGCTGATGAACTATCGATGGAAGATTATAATCCCTACCTGCGCTGTGCTGTCTGTTTTTCCAGATCCGTCTGTCGTCCATTCTCAGACTGGTATCCCAGAAAAACCAGCATAGGTCTGGATGAAGAAATGCTAAAAAACAGAGAATCACTTTTACAACTAAGAGGTGAAAGAAAAAATCATGAGAATAAACTGCCCGTCCTGTGGCAACCATAAAAAGTTTTTGATTCCGCTCTGGGTACGCGCCACCTTCAAGTTTACCGAGGAAGGTACCATCTCCATCCTTCATGTAAAACCTCTGGAATCCCTGGAAGAGAAACTGACCGATCAGGGTAAAACGTCCTTCCAACTTACTTGCCAGGAATGTGGTGATGATGCAGTCATTAATTTTAATGAGTATGAAAAGCTGGATAAGGAATCGGCAGAGCGAAAAGCATTGGAAGGGATAGGCTTATGAGCGAAGATTATAAAAGCCAGATAAACAACCAGATTAAGGATGTTGTAAATCAATGGATAGAAGACCTGAAACAAAAACACCCAACGCTGCTTTTGACAAAGCAGTGGAATGTACTATATCCCAAAGGTTTCCATGCTGGCAATAATATTATAGCTGTGGTCAGTGGTAGCAAGAAAGGCAAACACCTGGTAGCTGAACTGAATATCTTTCTGCCCGATAACCTGGAGTTGGATTTGAAGAGTGTGGAACTGCTACTAAAGAACGAACCCTATAAAGTAGAAAAGAAACCATCCGCTGGTGGGCAGATACCACGACCGATTGATGAGCCGCTGGATACCCTGAATGACATAATCCTGAGTATAAACCAGTTCCTGCAAAGCATTCATGTTCCTGAAACTTTTCACCCGATTGCCGATCAGGCATATTCATCCAAATCGATAATCCGGCCGTCGCAGCCACATGCAAAAAATATCAATATAAAACAGAACAGTGCACCTGCCAATGTAGATGAAGTAAAGAAAGAGATGCTTTACAGCCCTGCGTTGCCGGAATGGTACAGGACCATAGAAAGCCCATCGGTTAAGGCCGATCTCGCCCAAAAACTAGCTGAGAGCTTTGTCAGTTACCAGCAGCAAACAGGTAGAAAAATAGAGTTTGTGGAGTTCTTTAATATCTTTAGTGAGCATCTTAAAACACAGAACAAGCTGCATCATTACTGCCGATACAAAGGCCAGCCGGTCAAGCTCGATTCAAACAATTTCTGCACCGAGAGCTTCTGTTCCAAGAAACCCTATAATTCTGTCTGTAACCAAACCACTTTAAAATTTGGAGAACCTTAATGAATTCTAATTCCCAAAAAGATTGTACTTTAAACGCTTCGCAAACAAAGGAGAGTCGGGCAGGCAATTGCATTCTCTTTTTAATCCAGACTTTCCTGCCCATTGCAGATAAAGTCTATGACCGAAAAACAACACTCGATATCCTGCACAGCATATGTATCAAAGATGGCTTTATGCTTATGACCGACCTGGATACATTTGTAAGGATGCCCCTTAAAAATACCCGACAGCCGGACAGGTATAATTATACATTGCCCATCAAAATCCTAAAGAAGATATTATTAACCAAACCTGCTTCCCTATGTATTGAAAAATCTACGGAGGATAAATTAAGTATAAAGTTTGATGAGTGTCAGATCACTGTTCCTACTGAAAATACAGATGAATATCCATCATTTCCTGAGGAGAATTATGAGAAAATTGCGGAGTGGAACCGCGATGTCTTTAAGCAGCTGGCCAAGCAGATCACCTTTGCCTCGGTTGATATTATGCGTGCTTCACTGACAGGCATTCTTGTCAAACAGGATGAATATCTCAGTTCCGTGGCCACTGATGGTCATGTGCTGCAGTGGATCAAGAACCTGGATACCGCCAATAAATGCCTGCACTTCAAAGAGTATGAATGCAATATTCCGGCAAAGGTTATCAAGATAATTGCGAGATATGTGCAGTACAAAACAGAAGTCTGGCAGTCAGAGAAATACCTGATGTTCAAGCTGGGTCACGGTATCGAGTTTGTGGTACGCAAGATTGATGATCCTTATGTGGACTATAAAAAAGTAATACCGGTTGAATTACCGAATACTTTGACATTGAATAGAAAAGGAATACTTAAACAGATCAAATCAGCAAAGAATTTTTCAAGTCAGGCTGACCTAAAAGCTATCAATGGCTCCATTGAATTTAAATCCCGGGATATTGATCAGGGAACAGAGTATCAATCCACAATGGATGTTGAAAAAAGAGAAGGCGCTGAGATGGATGTCGCGCTTGACCTGGCCTTACTGGAAAAGAGTCTGAACGGTATTGAAGGCGAACTGATCGAATGGAAATATATTGATGGTGATGGCCCCAATATTCTAAACAGTGCTGAAGATGATAATACTCTTAATCTGCTTATGCCGGTCAGGAGGAACAATGGATAATAACCTGGTCATAGACTTTGCAGAGAGGATAGAAGATAATATAGAAGATTTTAAACTGGATAGCCTTGACACCGAAACAAACTACACTGCCGCCAAGATAAAAGTCACCCGCGATCCCGAATCCAATAATCCCATAGTTTTCTATTCCCAGGAGCTCAGTAGGAATTTCAAAGATGATTCCGATAAGTTTGGTAAAAGACATATCATTAAAGCTTTTACGCCCTCCAATATGGAAGCGGTAGCTGATACAACCCTGGAACGAAAGTTTTCAGATACCATCCTGGCTTTCAAGAACCAGATCCCGGATTATTCACCCTTGTCTGATATCCATTCGGAGAAGATGAAACTGTTTATGGATGAGGACTCAGCCACTTTTCTCTCGGACATCGGCATCAATATCGACGGTCTAGGTGAAGATTTTGGCGGGTTGCAAAGTGTATCAGCGAACCCTTTTATGGAAGACATCGCCTATAATGCTAGCCAGCTAAAAACGGAATTAGCAGAGTTAAGAGGGAAATACATGCTGGTAAAAATGCAGATGACGGAATCCTTTGAGAATGAAGTGGATCCGCAAAAGATGAGTGATGCGGACTTTGCAGAATGTATGGCCCTGGAAAATGCCAATGAAGGGCTGGTACAGGCTTACCTGGCCTTTAAAGAAAAAATAAAAGCATTGGAAAGTAAGCTGGGCATTGTCTCAACGGAAATATTCAACGAAACAAAATCCAAAATCCGTTTACCAAAATCACTGGAGGGCCAGAACAATGCCTTACTACAAATATGACTTTGATGGCCTGTGGTTTAGTATCTATAAACAGGTATTAAAGCATAATGAACTCCTGGGTGATGACGGCCTTGATAAGAATCAGCTTCGGGAAGTGACTACTTCGATCTTTATAGCCCAGACCCAGAAAGGAATGAATAAGCCTCTTCTGATAAACAGCTTTATGGAGTCAGTAATCAAAAAGATCCAGTTTATCAAAGATAGAAAAAAGCAGGAGGTTGTTTATAACGCCATAAGTAAAATATTAAAGGAGGGCTAAAATGCCGATATTCGATTTTTCATGTTTGAGCTGCCATTATGTATTTGAGAGAATCTGCGGTCTTGAGCAGGATTATCCTCCCTGTCCCATCTGTGGAGGTGAAACAGATAAAATCATGGGTGCTCCTGTCGCGCATTTCAAAGGCAAGGGCTTTCATTGCACAGATTATAATTCTAAAAAACGTGCATGTAAGTAATATCTAAAAGAAGAGAATTAGTTCTCTCTTCTTTTACCCTCCATTTCTATTACCTTGAACAGAAGTGATTTGCAGTTTAATCACTTCGTATTGTTGAAAATCCCGATTCAATTACTAAATCGATTACGATCGGCATATTTACGAACTGTTGTATGACTACAGCCAATAAGTCCTGCAATCTCCCTGCTGCTCATATCCGGATATTTTTCAATATGAAACTTTACCACTTCCTGTAACTGTCCATTGGATGAAGTTGACATAATACTTTCCCTGATTTCCTTTTCCAGCCAACCAAATAATCCCAACATGGCCGGGATAAGAAAACCCACTGTGATTCCAATAATCAAAGCAAAGGTTCCAGGCGGTTTCCAGTCAATCATATACTTCACATTAAGTGTAATGGAAATCGTGGCAGCCAGAAGTAAAATTATCCTGGCCGGAAGCAGTTGGATGTGCTGCATGGAAAAGTAGATTGAAGAATCAATGGCCAGTACAAGCAGGGTGGTGGTCACAAATGGAAACAATAATCCCTGGCCATATAAGGAAAGTATGGAATAGCAGTGTTCAAAAGTGGCAAGGAGAAAAAGAAGCGGAAGGATGGTTAACCAGATTTTACGCGATGACATAAGAAGCTCCAAAATATATATATACACTACTCTTATGCCGGAATTAAAGGTAGTTTTTACTTCTTATCAGATACTTTCTGTATCAGTTCGCTGGGAGAAATTTTAAGTGGCTCGACCAGCTTGAAAAGGGTTGTTATGGTAGGTTGGCTGATACCCCTTTCCATGTTGGATATGAAATTGCGTTCCAGACCGCTTGCATAGGCCAGGGCTTCCTGGGACAGGTTATTCCGTAATCGTTCCTCTTTTAGCACTTCACCAAAGGTTACTGCTAATACTGGTTTTTCTTTCATAAATCAAAGTAGCAATAATTATTTCAACTATCCGCCCACAATAGTGGGCAAAGCATTGTTTTATTTCTTAGATTAGAACTGTTGTTTATAGCGTGATTTTTGGCATAAGAAAACTGATAACTAATTATTTACTCATTACGGAGATTACTTATGAAGAAGATCTTATTACTTATTGTTTCAATCTGTGCAGTGGCATATTCTGCAACAGCTGATGGCTATGCCTATCTGGAGGAAGGGACAGATCACACAGGGATTAAAGTGTTTTTTAAAGCTCTTTCCCCGACAGCAACGACTGATAGTGTTTATACCGATGCAACGGGGTATTTTACAAAGGAATTGGATACCGGGACTTATACAGTTCATTATTCTAAAGATGGACATAAAAGATATGAGGACAATGTTCAATATTTGTTTAGTGGCTCACATACGCTGCAATCAGTTACTTTAAAAGCAGGAAACTATAAAGAAGTGTCTGGTGATGTCAGTGGCTTCTGGCATGCAGATACTATTTATTTAGTAGTAGGTTTCGCAAGGATTTCTATAGGAGACTCATTAGAGATTGAGGCTGGTACGAAAATTGAGTTTGAAAGAGAAAGTTCTTTAATTGTTCAAGGAAAAATATTTGCAATTGGTTTGGCATCAGATTCTATAGCATTTACATCAGCACAGCAAGACCCTAGCAAAGGTGATTGGAGTAGTATTGAGTTAGATCGTTTTGCGACTAATTGTGTTTTTGAATATTGTATTATTGAATATGGAGGATATGGAGTCAGTAAAGGAAACTTATATCTTGAATCAGGTTACTCAGGTCCATTAAAGTTTTTAAATAGCAGTGTGAGATATAGTAATAATAATGGAATGTATTTATCGACAATAAAAAGTAACATATCTATACAGAATAGTACTTTCTTTTCAAATAATCTTAAGGGGATATCTCTTGAAAAGTCACCTGAATTTCTAGACATTGCATATTGTAAAATATATGGTAATTCATTGGGGATATTTGTATCGGGTTCTAGAAGAAGCAACAATATTAGGCACAATAAGATTTTTTCAAATTCTACTGGTATTAATTCTGGTGGCTCTGTTGGATATGGCGGATCAATAATGTATAATGAAGTTTTTAATAATCAAGAGGGTATTACAGCAGGTCAGGATACGGTTGCTTATAATGTTGTTTATAATAATTCGATACAGGGTATTTCTGGAAAGCTTGTTAGCAATAATACTATATATTCGAACGGGAAATCAGGTATTAAATCATTTCCAAATGCAATTATTACTAATAATATTGTTATGAATCACTTAAATGGAATTGATGTTGGAGCTATGGCTCCAGAGTTTATTGGATATAACAATGTTGTTTCTATCAATGATAATTATTTAGGAGATGCGCTTCCCCTATTTATAGGAGAATTAATAACTGCTAATTCAAATGGTGACTCTACTGATGCGTATTATAATTTGTCCCAAGATCCAATGATGGTTGATCCTGAAAACAATGATTTCTATTTGATAACAAGCTCACCAAATATCGATGCTGGTAACCCCTCAAGTCCTAAAGATCCTGATAGCACAATTGCAGATATTGGGGCATATTATTATGATCAAAGCTATCCTACTGCAATGTTTGAAGTTGATACAACTCAAATAAAAACAGAGAATTTAATTCAGTTCTCTGATTTATCAATAGAAGGAAGTTTCGGGGAAAGTATTGTAGCGTGGAGTTGGGGTTTCGGTGATGGGACTACTTCAACTTTGCAAAACCCATCCCATTCCTATGCTGCAAGTGGAAAATACTCCATTTCATTAACTGTTACTGATGCACTAGGAAAGAGTTCTACGGAAAATAAAGAAAGTTATATTACATCTTCCGTCAGTTCAGTTAGTAGTTTCTCTTTAAAATCTGAATCTAATTTGCAACATGTAATTAACCATACTCCGACTTTTCAGTACTCTTTTAAAAATGACCAGGGATTGTCTCAAAATAAGTATCATTTACTAGTTCTAAATGCTTCTATGGATACTCTCTGGGATACAGGTGAAATCATCAGTAACTCCTCGAACATTGAGTATGCTGGTGGAAAGCTAATTGATGGAAATGATTATGTTTCTTATCTAAAAGTTAATGGAGGAAACTCCTGGAGTAAATGGGATACTTTGAATTTTCATATGAACTCAGTTCCATCTAAACCGCAGGCTATATCCCCTAAAGACACAGTCAGATCGTTGCCGGTAATTCTTTCCATTGAATCAAATGATGCTGAAAATGACGCGTTATCGTATAATTATTTTGTTTATTCTGATAGTGCTCTTTTAAAACATGTGGCATCAGTCTCAGGGCATGACAGCCCCAACTGGGAAGTAGATGTCAGCCTCGAAGACAATAAAAACTATTGGTGGACGGCTGAAGCTCTTGATCCATATGAAAAGAGTAGTCTATCAGAAGCAACCCGGTTTTATCTAAATGCTGTTAAAGAAGCACCGCAACCTTTTGCATTGTTGAGTCCAGCTAAAGGACAAAATAGTTTGTCTGCAACCCCAACCTTTATTTGGGAAACTGCCAGTGATAATGATCTCAACGATCAAGTTTCCTACCGGTTATTCATATCATCAGATACTTTGATGAATGATATTTTAAGACAAACTGAAACACCTGATACAAGTGTAACTCTGAGCAATGCTCTTATAGATAGTTTGAAATACTATTGGAGAGTTGAAGCAATTGATCTGGATAGCTTGGTTACTTCTTCAGAAACCAGGTCTTTTGTTGTAGGTGTTTTAACATCACTTGAAATAAGGGATGAACTTCCAACTGAATTCTTACTCTCGCAGAATTATCCAAATCCATTTAACCCATCAACAACCATCAGCTTTTCCATACCGATAGTTACAAATGTTGAACTGACAATCGTAGATATGCTTGGAAAGAAGGTTGCAACTTTAATCAACGGCAAGATGCCAGTAGGAAATTACAAGTATGATTTCAACGCCTCCGGGTTAGCCAGTGGTGTTTATTTGTATATGCTAAAGACCAAAGAATATACACAAATGAAAAAGATGCTTCTGATCAAGTAAAGTTCTTTACCACAACTACCCTTAGTTGTATTTCTAATTAAAGGATTTTAAATAATATGGCATAAGAACCCTGGTAAACCAACCAGGAGATTCTTATGAAAGTATCAACCAAACCAAGCTTAATTCCATTTGAGCTATCCCTGAAATTTGAGACGCTGGAGGAGCTTCAAGCATTTGAAATGCTCTTTCATGTAGCAGCAGTAATGGAAGCTGATTTTATTGAGAAGCATTTGGGTTCGAATGGAATTTCTGCTTTCCTTCCTAATTCATATACAGAAGAACAGTTAAATGAAGTTATTGCGGATGTTGAGCGTCACTATACCCCTTAATTGCTTTGGCTATTGGGGGGTTTAGTATGAATCAGTCAATGGGGCTTTTAACAGACAAGCCGGGTTTGTTTAAAACATGGGTATAGATCATAGTGGTCGCTACATTTTTATGGCCGAGTAACTCTTGCACTGTTCGGATATCGTATCCGGATTCTAATAAATGTGTAGCGAAAGAATGGCGTAAGGTGTGACATCCAGCAGGCTTTATGATTCCTGCCCGGCGGCGTGCCATAGTAACGTTTTTGCGGATGAATGTATCGCCAATGTGATGTCTCCGTTCTTCACCAGAGCGTGGATCTATTGACCTCTTTTCGGCAGGAAAAACATATTGCCATCCTTTCTCCTGATTTGCATTAGGGAATTTTTTTTCCAACGCGAATGGAAGATAAACTTTGCCAAATCCAGCTTCCAGATCGGCTTTGTGAATATACCATGCCTGGTTTATTTGCTTTTTTAAAGGTTCAATTAGTTTTTCCGGCAAAATTGCGTGCCTGTCTTTTGAACCTTTCCCATCCCGCACAATTATTTGTTTATAGCCAAAATCAATATCTTTAATCCGCAATCTGACGGCTTCCATTAATCGCAAACCTGCCCCATATAAGAGTAGCGCAACTAAACGTGAATTTCCGTTTAGTTTTTTTAATAATCGGCTCACTTCGTTTCTGGTAAGGACAATAGGAACCTTTGAAGATTTCTTTGCCCAAATGACTTTTTCCATTTCACCAAAAGGCTTTTGAAGGATATCTTTATATAAAAAATGCAGTGCGTTCAGGGCCTGGTTTTGACTTGATGCCGCCAGTTTACATTTTACGGCAAGGTAAGTTAAATAGTCTTGTACTTCTTTTGCACTCATATTTTTTGGGTGTTGCATTTTGTGGAATTTCACATAGCGTATTATCCATTGAATATAGGCTTTTTCTGTACGGATACTATAATGCTTTACGCGGAGAGTTTCGCGAACCAATGTAATTAGTTTTTTCTCAGTCATTTTATTACTTATTGGTGTACTTGTGTACAAGATAGGATTTAAAAGCAACTTTGTCAATATCCGTTTTAAAAAAGAAAATATAATCCTAAATGTTATATATTCAATAGCTTAGGGTGGGTATGTTCAAATTCCATATTAGAAAATATCCGCTTTTCAGTCAAACCGGATATTTGTCAGATATTAAAATTTGAGTTTGTAAAAGTAGTTGTTTTTTAATATGTTACTTGAGTTGCATTTTACCTAAATAATCCGCAATCGAATAATACTATGTTATATTGAAGCGGTTATGTCCGCAGGTTGATTGATTTTTCACTTCCAGCCCCCTCTAAATTTCCCCTTGTATCTTGACATTTCATTTCTTATATAATATGTACTTATGTACACCATATATATATGATATGTCAAGCTCAGTAGCCAGCATATTTCGCCAACACATCAAAGAGTATAGCCGCAGCCACGGCCTTTCAATGAAGCAATGGAAAGTCGTCAATGCTATAATGAACTGCCGTACCTCTGCTCTCGGCGGCCATCTTTACCATTGCCCATCCTGTGGCGTTGAGCGTCCCTGTTATAACCCCTGCCGTGACCGGCACTGCCCAAACTGCCAATATATTCTGAAAGAGAAATGGGTAAAAGAGCGTTTAAAGGAGCTGTTGCCTGTCCCGTACTACCATGTGGTTTTTACACTTCCCCATACTTTAAACGAGCTGATCAGTTATAACAAGCGTTTATTATATAACCTGTTTTTTTGTTGTGTCAAAGAAACGCTGAACAGCTTTGCCAAAGACCCGCGTTATCTTGGCGCGCAATGCGGTTACCTGGCTTTGCTGCATACCTGGGGCCAGACACTTTCGCAGCATGTACACCTGCACCTGATTGTGGCAGGCGGCGGTATTAGTGATCAGGGAGAATGGAAGAGTGTGCCTTATGCAGGCCGTTTCCTTTTTCCGGTAAGGGCTGTTGGTAAGATGTTCCGCGGGAAGTTTATTTCCAAACTGAAAAAGATGCATTATACAGGGGAATTGGTTATCCCGGAATGTATTGAATTATATAAAGAGCCCCATGTATTTGAGCATATGCTGGATTCTATTGCCCATAAGAAGTGGCGTGTTTATGCCAAGAAACCCTTTGGCAGCGCTGAGCAGGTTGTGCGCTATATCGGACGTTATTCGCACCGTGTTGCCATAAGTAACAACCGCATCATAGATAGCACAGAAAAGAATGTGAGTTTTACTTACAAAGATTACAAACAAGGAGGTGGGGATGGAAAGTTTAACAAAGAGATGACCTTGCCCGCAACAGAGTTTATGCGCCGGTTTCTGTTACACATTCTGCCGCACGGTTTCAACAAGATCCGTTTTTATGGTTTCTGGTCAGGCAAAATAAAGAAGGATATTTTGATACGCATACGATCTGAATTGGGCGAAGCCGTCAATAATGAAACGAGCGAGGATCAGGAGGATGAGCAGAATTTATATTGTTGCCCACATTGCAAGGTGAGCATGTTTTTCCGAATGATCCTCGAGCCACAATACAACCAGGTTGTTTATGTGGATACTTCTTAAAGGGCTAAAGTTTTATGGACTTCTATTTTTTACGCGTTATCGATATCCCAGGGATTGGTCTGCCCAAAATTACAGTTTTGGGGTAAAGGCCGGCAGATGGTTGTAAATAGAAAAAGACCAAAAATTAACAGTTGAAGTTTTCTGCTTTTTTAATTAATATTTATACCGTTATGAAAGTGTTGGTGTACACATAGCATTGGCGCTCAATATAACAATTCGTTGAACCAGACCAACCGCGTTGGGTTTGGAATGGTATGTGGAATATCAACATGCGATTGGCAGGTTAACTAAACGTTAGCAGCCTACATTGGAGAATAAAATGAAAATACATCAAATTATTTGCTTTTGTCTCCTGTTAGTTCAAATATGTTTTTCTCAAAACATATCATACAATTTAGAACCTGGTACAATCCGTTATTATGATGGATGTGCAAGTTATGGTGATCCTTGTGTTACTCATGATTCGATTTTGGGTATCGAAAGAGTTGTTTCTGATACAACAATAAATAATAAAAACTACTCTGTAGTTGAATGGCAATATGAAAACTCTTCACAGGGCTCTGGTGAAATAGAAAAGGCAATAAATTATCTTAGGTTTGAGAATGGGATTCTTTATCAACTTGAGGACACCAGTGATATAATTCTACAAAACTTAAATATGTCAAAAGGTGATACGATATCAAGTCTTTATGATCCCTCTGAATTATTCTATTTACCTCCTCCAGAAACTATTATTTTTGACACAGTTGCAACTTTTGATAATGGATTAAGATATCGGATATTTTGGAGTGATACTGATAGTGTCTATGCATTTCCTGGTGATTTTTTTAATATTGGATTACCAGACATTGATCTATTTTTAGATTCGGTTCTTGTTTCACAGGATAATTGGAAACTGCCCTTTGGATATACCAATATTTATCGCCCATATCATCCTTTTTATTTTATCGATTCGATTGGTGTTGTTTATTCATATTGGAATTATCGTAAAATGGCATTGGTTGGTTTTGAAAACTCTGAGGGACGATTATATGGCTCAAAAGTTGATTTTATAACAACTATTGAAGAAAATGAACAGCCTTATAATTATAAGTTATTTCAAAATTATCCCAATCCTTTTAATCCTGAAACAACCATTGATTTTGAGTTATTAAAGCCAGGAAAGGTTGTAATCGATGTATTTGATATTGGTGGAAAACATATTTCAAATTTGCTAAATGCCAAAAAAAGCATCGGTAAGCATTCTGTCGTTTTTGATGGATACAAATTGGGAACTGGAGTATATTTTTACAGAATAAAAATGAATAACTATATTTCAACAAAAAAAATGATAATAATTAAATAAGGCTGCTAACAAAATGTTCAACTCGGAATTTCACGCCGGGAGGTTTCTTGGGAGAGTTGGGCATTTTATTCAGGCGTAAAATCCGGTTAACATTCGCGTTATGTTGCTGTCATTTTATGGAAGATAGGAAAAATGAATGAAAAAGTAGAAGCTGTTAAAACAGTGTATCCACATTTCGATTTAAATGTCGCATCCATGAACGCTTTAAGAGATGCTAAGAAAACAGATAATAAATACGAACGATTCCACTATATAATGACTTCAATGTTATTTTGCAGTTTTACAATTGAAGCATACATAAATCATGTTGGAAATACGAGATTAAATTTCTGGGGAAGCATTAAGAAAAATATTGGACCACAAGAAAAACTTGAAATATTAGCTTCGATTTTCAATTATAAATTGGATAAAGGGAAAAAGCCCTTTCAGACATTAAAATCAATTATTAAATTTCGAAACTTAATGGTTCATGCTCAATCTGAAGTGATTTCCGACTACACAGATAAAAATAATCCAGAAACACCTTTATCAAATTGGGAAAAAATGGTTACTCAAAAAAATGCTGAAAATTATAGCAATGATACAATAGAAATGCTAAGAATTATTTAACAATTTACTGGAATGATTATAGACCCAGTTCAAAGTGGAAGTGGCACGACATTTGGGGCAAAGCAAATAAAGGCAACATAACAAAGGCATACTTTTAGCCCCAAATAGTCAAGTGAAAAAATAAAAACTACCGTAATTGTAGTAATTTTTCTTTTTAGCTTCTTTTTTCTTTTGTGGAAATGTGGATAACTTTCGCCCGTTTCCCCCTTTCGAATAAACAAAAATATTCCTGACCGGCAATGATACTTTTTAGATCCTCATTAAAGGGACATTTAAACTTTATCGGCCGTGTCAGAAATAACCTATGCCCAGTGATATTATTATTAAGCCGGAGATCTGAACACTCCAGTCTCTATGCCTTTGCGATCATCTGAACACAGGTATTTATCTATTCTACTATATTATTGTTTTTCATTATCTGTTCACTGTCAGGCAGCGCTTTTGTAGCAGCTTTCACATACAAACAAACGACTTTCATCAAAGATTGTACCTGGGCGCGACAAGGCAAAAAGTATCTCAATCAACTTGCGTGCTACAACCGACATGGCCTTTGTCCCTGGCATGCCACGTTCTTTAAAACCATGATAGTACTCTCCCAGGATACGGTCACGTTTAATCAAATGAAAAATAGATTGGCCCAGGATCAGGCGCAGGCGTATGCGCCCTTTCTTGGCGACCTTGTTCTTGCCCTTATATTGGCCACTGCTTCGCTCACGCAGGTTCAGTCCGCCAAAACGTTTCAGTTTCCGTTGATGGTCAAAATCGCCCAGTGGCCCGGTTTCACCAATAATGCGGGCAAGGTTAACCTGGCTTACAAAGCCTTTTACAGGTTTGGGGACAGCTTCATCATTATCCAATAAACGTTGATATATATCGCTCATACGTTGTTTTATCTCTTTTCGGGCCTGCTCATGGCCCTCGAACATTTTGTATAAACCGGCTACGCGCCAATCGAGTATTTCAATAACTTCCATACCTTGATAAAGTTTTGATGAACAGCTGGCATCGCTATATAGTTGTTCTATTGTTTCGTCACGGATGCCCCGGACATTTTTCTTCATTGTTTGATTAAAACGTGTCTTTCCAGCACGTACAATCTTGTATGGGTTGCCATGATATTTTTTGAGAAGCGCCCGGCCGCTTGATCCAAACAGAAAGGCATTGTTGAATGATAAATCGCAAAATAAGCGGCGCAGTTCACGGTGCAGCATATTCTTGCAAGAAACCAATTGCCTGGTTTCGTATTCATGCATACGGTTAAAGTGACGTAGCATCTCGTACTCATCGGGCAGGATGCGGTGTTTAAGAAGCTTACCGTATTGGGCAACAAAAAAGATTACCCTGGGATCGCGTATATCACTTTTGCTGGCGCTGTTGTCTTCGATAATTTTATATTTGTGTACGGCTTCACCACTTACATAAGACGTATGCAAGCCCAGTTGACGGGCCAGGAGTAAAAGCTTTTCTTCATAGCCGCCTGTAGGTTCGCAAATGATATGAGTGCCACTAAATCCCTTTTGTTGGGCAAAACTTTCATAGCTGATCAGCTTATCTTTGATGGCTTTTAGATTATTGGCAAAACATTCGCTGACACATTCTATGGTGCCACTGCCGGTTTGTGTATATAGGTGCAGATCATCTTTGCTGACGTCAAAAGCTATATTCAGTAGATTATTTTGCTTGACATTGTCGATTTTATATGAGAGTTTCATGATAGAGTCTCCTTGTGTTAGGTTAAACAATTTTCACGGGTTGCTTTTCCACATTGGGGGGCTCTTTATTTACACAATTCTGACATTTAAGGGTAATAGTTTATCAACACGGAAACTTCACGCAGACGGTGATTTGTCAATTGGAGGTTCTTTCAGCGTTCGTTCCGGTTATGTCAAGTCGTTATACCTAAATACAATACTAAAATGAGATATATATTTTCTACAGTAATTATCTACTTTATTTATATAATTTATTTGGCACTACCAATAAAGTTTCCATTTAATCTTGATGGTGATTATACTAATACTCGTTTATTAATTGTACATCAGGTTATTACAGGACCAAATTTTCGTATTCTTAACAATATCGAAAAGCTGAAATCGATTAATAGTGACTCTCTAGAGATAAATTATAGTGAAGTAAAACTGACTGGAGACAATCCATTGTATCATTTCTTTCTTGGAAATTGTAGTCCTGAGACATTAATTGTCCAAGGAGAGTTTCAAGGATTTACTGATGAATATATTTTAACCGGTTCTGGTATCATACCAATATTTAAGGTAGATGAATGGTATTTAACAAAATATAATTCAAGATTTTTCTGTGAGAAACGTGCACAATGGCACAGCCAATTAATGGTTTATTTAGCCTATTACGTTATTATGTTATGCTGGAGTGAAATTGAAACCAGAAAATAGCCTCGATGATTTACTAATTAATATTTTTAAGAGATTATTAAAGAAAAAAGATATTGTTACAGCAAGTAAGGGTAAATTTAGTGAGTTAAGAGGTATTCTTTTAGAAATAAAAAGACCAAGAGAAAGAATCAGTAGATCGGAAAGTCGAGGTAAAGTATTCAGTTGCCTTGGAGAGCTTTTATGGTACTTATCAAAAACAAATAAATTAAAACAAATAGAATACTACATACCAAGATATAAGAAATTTTCTGATGATGGTAAAATAGTTTATGGTGCATATGGCCCTAGGTTTTTTAATATGCACAACGGAATCAATCAAATTGAAAACATTATAAATATATTAAAAACTAAACCCACCACTAGACAAGCGGTTATACAATTATTTGATGCAATTGATTTAGTTGAAAAGCATAAGGATGTCCCTTGTACATCAACATTACAGTTTTTTATCAGAAACCAAAAGTTACACTTAATAACAAACATGAGATCAAATGATGCTTTTCTAGGATTACCACATGATGTATTTACTTTTACTATGATTCAAGAAATAATAGCTTCAACGCTAGACTATGAACTAGGTAGTTACAAACATTTTGTAGGAAGTCTTCATCTGTATGAGAAAAACTTCAAGAAGGCAGAAGATTTTGTTGATGAAGGATGGCATTTATCAACACCAATGCCCAAAATGCCGCAATCTAATATATGGAAAGAAATAAAAATTTTGCTTAATGCTGAGGAGAAAATACGAACAGGAAAAGAAGTGAACATTGACAATCTTAAAATAGATAACTATTGGAAGGATTTAGCTAGGTTATTAAGGATTTTTAATTTAAAAAATAAAAAATCTGCTATTGAAAAAATTAAGGAACAGATGTCAACAGATGTATATATACCTTATATTGAGAACAGACAAATACAAGCAAAGAAAGCCATTGAAGCAGAACAATTAACTTTTTTTAAAAACAATAATTGAAATGAAAAATATATTACCAACTCTTATAGAAATCCTAACTGAGGCATCTCGTAATACAGAGGAAATTTTAGGATGGGGATGTCCAATTCCATCATTTGGAGATGTCAGTAAATCAGCTGTTGCAACTCTAGGACTTAACCCAAGTAACAGAGAATTTACAGATGCAAAAGGGGATGAACTAATAGGGAGCCAAAGGAGGTTCCATACCCTGCAATCTCTTGGTATAGGTAGCTGGGAAGAAGTCCATTATAAACATTTAGAATTAATTAGTAATAACTGTAGTAACTATTTTAAAATTAACCCATACGATAATTGGTTCAGAGATCTAAATAATATCATATCCGGTACAAAGACATCTTATTACGGCTCTGCTAATGCATGTCATTTAGACCTAATACCATTTGCAACCGAAGTTAAATGGGTTAACCTGACTCGAAATAAAAGGAATTATCTTTTAGGTATTTCAGCATCTGTTTTAGGTAAAATATTGAAAAAATCTAAAATTGGAGTATTAATTTTAAACGGAAAAACAGTAGTACAAAACCTTGAATTTATTTCTGGGAAGAAACTAGCGATATCAGAGAAGACAGAATGGATGTTACCACGTAAAAATGGAAAAGGAGTAAAGGGGTTTTCCTATAAGGGAATTATAAATGAGGTTTGTGGTATCAAATTAAATAGGGATATTATGGTGCTTGGATATAATCATAATATCCAAAGTAGCTATGGTGTTACTACATCAGTAAAAAATTCAATAAAGAATTGGATTACCTCAGAAACATCTCAGGAATATAATTGAAGAATAAAATTTTAGATAGATATGAACAACTAAAAACGAATCTTGAAGAATTCTCAAAAACCCAAATATCTCTATTAGGATTAGATACTAATAAAAAGTTAGATATTTTTACAAGACAGTTAATTGATAGTATAAGAAGAGTAGATTTTGTTGGTGTAATTAAAGACAGAGAAGTTTCAGAATTTTATTCAGATCCAAACAATGAATCTTTCGATCCTTTAAAAGCAGCATTATTCTTTAAACAAGAAGGCTTAATTGATGAAGCTTTTTGGATGATTTTTTACTTTGTTTATTTTGGTCGAAACCGGGAAACTGGATGGAGGCTAGCGAGAGAGATATACAGTTCATATAATGAGGATGAGAATTGGACGTGGAACAGAATAATTGAAAATCCTTCTGAATTTAGAAATTGGCTTAATAATAATTATTCTCAAATGATAAATGATGGTATTCCAAGAAAATTTGGAAATCATAGAAGATATTCAACATTTAATCCAACAAAAAAAAACAATGTTGCTGATGCAATTGAAAGCTATGTTAGTTGGATAAACCCACCGCGAACTCATATTGAATTATTTGAAGAAAACTTCTCATCCTCCGATTCAAATCCAATAACAACATTTAATTCATTATATGTTTCAATGAATTCAGTTTTGACCTTTGGTAGGCTAGCTAAATTTGATTATTTGACAATGGTTGCGAAAACTGGATTATTCAGCATTGAACCAGGTTTAGCTTATATCAATGGCTCGACGGGCCCAGAAAGTGGTACAAAATTATTATTTTATAACAATATTAATTCTAATGTTTCAAGTTCAGAGCTAGAAGAGTTTTTAGTAAATTTGAGGGATGCTCTCGAACTTGGACCGCTTGGAATGCAAGTTCTTGAAGATGCTATATGTAATTGGCAAAAATCAACCTCTTCATATATATATTTCAGGTAATACTCTTACTTCTTGCGCCACTCATATTTAACTTTAAACTTATTTAATTGGTTGAATTTAATTTGACCAAAATATTGTAGTTGTCCTACGACTATACCTGGTGATATTCCTATCTTTTTTGCAAACCTAATTACTTCGCGCCATTTAGTAGCATTAAGACTTTTAAATTCTTCTTTATAATCATTTGGAATTAAAATATCTTCTGCAAATTTATTCGCTTCAATTTCTTCTTTATTTTTTTGTGAGTGATCATCTTCAATAAATATACTTTTCTTACCATGTAATAATATATGCGCTGCTTCATGGAAAAAGCTGAACCAAAAGTGATCGTCAGATAGGTATCTAAAACTTAAAATTATTAACGCTTTATCCGGAGAAATAAAATAGGTAGCACCACTTGCACTGCTTCCTTTGGGAGATGGTATTATAGATAATGCAACCCCGCACTCTGCTAGTTGCAATTGAAGTTTAGGTAAAAAACTAGTAGGACTTTTTTCCCTAGTTAAATATCTTATTGAGACTAAAACTTGGTGTAGTTTCTTTGAATTCCAGGGTTTACACTCTATAAAGTCACCTTCAATTTCTCCCTGTCTAAGCCAAGCTATTACAGCTTCTGGTCTAGACTTAAATGAAGTAGAAGTTCTGAAAGCAGTACCTAAGAGAAGGCCATAGTAAGTATCATTCCATTTTTCATAGTTCTCGACATCAAAAAACTGTAAGCAATTATTAATTTGTTGAGTAATATTTTTTGAAGGTTTGATCCACCCAAATTTAATCATGTCACTAATAGGGAGTCTGTTTATCCAAGATTCAAGTGTTTTTTGTTTGATCAATTTTTCGTCTGCTTGATACCTTGCTTCACGGTTAAGCCAAAAATCTTTTGTACTACCAAGAGATAATTCAAGCTTTTCCGCAATACTTTGAGATATTGATTCTTTTCCTATTAACAGGTTCTTCAAAATCTCGTTTGATAACCCAGATATTTTTAGGAACTGTTCTTCGCTGATGTTTCTTTCGGATAAAATATCTGTTATTGTTTCACCAGGAGGCGAACTCCAATTAGGTTTAAAATCACTCATTTTCTTCTATGCTCAATATTTTTATTCTAGTGACTTTTTTCCAATCAATCTTTTGATCACTTGTTCTTGGATTGTTAACATGATTTGCGGAAAATCGTATAATATAATTTTCTCCAATATCCATTATATAATTCGATTTTGATTCTAATAATTCCCGTGGATTACCAACAACGATTTCAAATATCGTTCCGGCAGCTCTAATATCAGCCAATCTATGTTTCAGCTTTGTCGATACTTTATAACCTAGTTCTTTTTTCGCTGTTAATTCATTTTGGCATATATCGCGTAGTTTTTTTGATTTAAATGCTATTTCCAATATAGTCAGGTATTTTATCGTGGGTAAAAATTTACTCAAAACTTAACTTAAGGGCAAACTGGTGAACTGAATAACATCATTCTACAGTCTCCTATGCTTAAAGTAAGCACCCAAATGTGAAACAAGGCAAGAAAGAATTCAAAAAGTTATAAAGCAGAAATGATGAGAATATTATGAAACGTAGAGATTTATAAAATCACTACTATGAGCCTATTTAATCAAATTACAAAGATTTTTGTTTTGCGGATTGATTTGTATGCTGTTTTGTTTCTTTTTGGGCATAGGATTGAGTTAATTATTAACATTTCACTACGCCAAAGATACCTTTTGTGGAGTGAATTGTCAAGGTGCGACAACCGGTGGAGAGGTTTGAAATACTAAATATTAAATTTTGCATAATGAAACTTTTTTTATTGCGTCGCCCCAAAAGAGCAAGATGAAGCAGTTGGCCAGCTAGCAAAACAAAAACATATTTAATCCCTGTTTAGATCATATGTATAGCTACTTTTTTACAAATCATTTGTGATTACATTTTATTTGGTTTTATTTTTAATACCTTCAACAAATATATTAACAATGGTTTTAACATCGTTTTCTGTGATAGTCAAGATGCCATCAAAAATGTGATTCACAGTTCCCTGTAATGTTGAAATTGCTGCTAAAAATATTGATTCAGTTTCCATATCTTGCCGAATTTCATTTGAATCTTTTCCTTGATCAATAAGGCTTGAAAAAAAATTATGGATAGGGATCTCCATTTCTTTTTTTATTTGTTCGAGTTCGGTAACCACTTCCGGTGTATACTCCACTGCATAAAAAAGTCTTCCATAGCGCCGGGCATTTTCATCAACAAGAAGTTCAATAATTTTTGTAAGAAGCACAGATTTTAAGTTTTGTAACGGAGTCTGAGATATGCCGATTGTATTTTTCATAGATTCAATAAAATCATTCATTATTTGGCGATAAAGAGTGCAAAAAATCTCTTTTTTGTTTTTAAAATGCCAGTAAAAAGCCCCGCGCGTAACACCGGCCTCATTTGAAATATCTTCGAGACGGGTTGCATTAAATCCCTTATTACTGAAAACAATTAAAGCTGTGGCAAGTAAATCCTGCCTGGTTTTTTCAGCTTGTTCTTTTGTTGCACCCATAAGATTATTCTCTTATAATCAAAAACCACACGAGTGTATAATAATTATTCACGTGACTTTCTAATTCCAGAAAAGACTATTTCCAAAAGAGTGTCAACGGATTGATTTAAATTACCCGGGTTATTTCCCCTTATCCAATGAAGAATAAAACCATCAAATAAAACAATAAAAATGTCAGCGGTTATTTTTATATTAATACTCCGGAAAGAGCCAATATGTGTACCTTCATTGAGAAGGCTAATGATTGTTTTACGGAAGGGATCATAAAAACTTTCTAAGTTAATTAAAGGAGGATAACCATTATTCTTATTCTGTATCCCATTTGCCCAAAACTCGATTATAATTTCTTTATATTGAACTGATTGTTCCAGGAAAGATATTAGAGATGTCTTGAAGAGAAGAACTAATTTTTTTTCCGGTGAGATTCCATTACCCATAGCTTCTTTTATCAATTGTTCACTCTTGTGAAAGAGAAGATTAAAGGCATCATTTAAAATATCTTCTTTATTATTAAAATATTCATAAACGGTGCTTTTGCCTATTTTAGCTTTTTCGGCAATATCAATTATTTTCGTATTATAAAACCCTTTTTGAGCAAAGACCTTCATTGCCTCTTCAAGGATTTGTTCTTTTTTCTTTCTTTTGTCTACAATCTTAGGCATAATTTTATAGCTTTAACTTTTAGTCGTTTCTCAGATTATTATGTTGTTGATCAAATATTTTCAATTTCAGTGATATATTTATCCGAATTAAAGTATCTTTAATACCTACATCAGATTCTGTTGTAGGTATTATAAATCTGGAATATAAATAGTTTTGTTTCTACGAAAATCTATATTTCGAATCCAATATGTAGCAAGCACAAGAACTAATAAAGCGACACTTATTAGTATTGTTTCTGAATGAACTAAACGGGTTGTTATAGCAGCAAAACAATCAATACATAGAATCAGCAATCCAAGTATTCTGTATTTATATGTCAAAAATAAGGCAATGCCGATAAGTTCAATAAAGCCAATTGCTTTTATATAACTCCATAAACCCCAAGCTTTAAAGTTCATAACAATAGGTAAAGCATTGCCACCAAGTATTTTCTGGACAGCAATTATCCCGTAAAAAACAAATATTATCCAAAGTAGGGTTACGGTTAATTTATGGAATTGATTTTCTGTAGGTTTAAACATAAAGCACCCCCAAAGGTTTTGGTCGATGTGTATTAATACATACAGGCATTGCCTTTAATGATTTAAAGCTTGCTTTAATAAATTAAAACATATATTTTTTAAAACCTTTTACTGTATTGTTCGAATAGTTGAAATAATATAAAGGATTTTATGCCGGATACAAAGAAAAATCAGATTCTCCAGAGTGCGCGAAAGTGTTTTGCCAAAGTAGGACTTGCAAAAACAACTCTGGATGATATTGCTGTAAATCTTGGGATGAAGAAATCATCTTTGTATTACTATTATAAATCCAAGGAAGATATCCTGAGTGACTTTATCAATACAGAAAGCGAAAACCTAAAAGCGGTATTGGAAGAGGAAATGTCAAAAGCCGGGAATGCTAAAAATAAATTGAAAAGTTTTGTCAGCACACGTATACAATATTTTAATGAGCAAATAGACTTATATAATGTGCCTACACAGGTGATCCTGGAATTCAAGCCTATTTTAGAAGGGTGCTTTAATGAATTCCGTAAAAGTCAGCTTGATATTTTGGAAGAAATAATCAAGGAAGGTGTTGCGAAGAATGAGTTTATAGTTACGAGTCCGGTACAAACTGCCAATTTAATTCTTACAGTATTAGAAGCCGTAAAATTTCAAGAATTATTTTATGTGCAAAACATAGAAACAAAACCCGTAAATAAAATTACTGACACTAAACAAACAGAGAAGATTATTGATCTTATTATTAACGGAATTGCTAAACATTAAAAAAGAAAGCTTATGAGAAACATTTTAATTATTCTTATGATGCTGCTATTTCAAAATCTGAGTGCGCAGCAGACAATAAACCTAACCTTTGAGAAGGCAAAAGAACTGGCTATAAGTCAGAGCTTGATTGTCAAAATGGCCACAAAAGAGGCGGAATTTGCTGAAAGCCAGGTTGATGAAGCCTACTCAACCTTATACCCGCAAATAGAAGGTATTCTTAATTACACGCGTAATTTTAAAAACCCACTTATTATTTCAAGCGCATTTCCCCAACCCATAGAAATGGGAAAGAGACACTCTATGGTAGCGGGGATTTCAGTCAATCAAGCTATCTGGATTGGTGGTAAATTATTTACAGCACGAGATATTGCAGAGCTTGCCTTTGATGACGCCCAAAATGGGATTAAAGTCTCCAAGGAAAATTTAATAAATGATGTGACCAAAACATTTTATTCAGCTTTGTTAATGAAAGAAATCCTAAATGTAACAGAGGAAATGTTACTAAGCGCAAAGGAAAACTTCAAAAACATTAAAGCACTTAAAAAAGAAGGTATGGCTTCAGAGTTTGATTCTCTCCGGGTGAGTGTTTTTGTCGCCAATCTTGAAACAGAGGTTATTCAAAGTACAGGCAATTATAAAACTGTTGTTAATGCCTTAAAGTTTTTGCTTGAGATGGAGTTGAAGCAAAAAGTCGAAATCATCGGACAATTGGTTTTTATTCCGGTAGAACATGTTGAAAATGTTAATGAGGTGTTGAACAATAATCGTACAGAGTTGCAGCGGTTAAAAACAAAAAAAGAAATTTTAGTAAAACTAAAATCAATAGAACGCGCCAATCATTTTCCATCTGTTTTTGCAATGGGCAATCTTCAACGTGTGGCAAACTCAGATGATTTTATTCCAAAGGATAAGTCTCAATTTACCGTTTTAAATGCCGGGATTGGGATATCGATACCACTTTTTAATGGATTTCAGACATCCGTAAAAGTGCAGCAAGCACAAATCCAGATAGATATAATTGAGCAGGGAATCCAGTTATTTCTTTCTAAATCAAAAATGGAAATTGAAAATAGTTCTTTGAAATTGGAAGAAGCGTTAAAACGGATTGCGTCACAAAAACAGTCTGTGTCCATGGCAGAGAAAGCTGTGGAAATAGCAAAGGTACGTTTTAAAAACGGCTTGTCAACACAGGTGGAGTTAAACGATGCAGAGACCGCTTTAAAAAGAGTAAAACTTGCCCGGCTTGCAGCAATCTATGATTATATGATTGCAAAAACTGAATATAAAAAGTTATTAGGAATCGTGAATTAACAGGGGAAATATCGATGACGTCTAAAACAAAGGTAATTAGTGGAGCATTTTTAACTATTGCAGTGGTTGCTGCTATTTTAAGCTACCGCATTTATGAAAAAAGCAATCCTGTAGTTTATAAGACAAATGAAACACTACAACTTGAATTTGGGGTTCCGGTAAAGGTTGTTAAGCTTGAACGTGGAGAACTTGCATTGACTGAAAAATTCACAGGAACAGCAGAGGGCATTTCTGAGGCTGTTGTAGTTGCAGACCTGACGCAGAAAATAGCAAATGTGCTTGTTAAAATTGGGAAGACTGTTATAAAAGGTGAAGCGCTGGTTGAGTTACAGAAAAAGAGTATCAGCAATATGAGTTTGAAATATGAGCAGACAGTTATGGCCTATAATGATGCCAGGCTTGATCTGGAAAGAATGAAAAATCTTTATGATACGGGGGCGATTCCAAAACAAACATTGGAAAAAATTCAGTTAAAATATGATATGAGTAAATCAAATCTTGATGCTATAAATGATGCTGTTTTTATAAAGTCACCGATAAGCGGGACAGTTACAGAAATTTTTGTTAAGGAAGGCAATAATGTAAGAACGGGTATGCCTGTCACAAAGATTGTGCAGACAGACAGAATGCAAATAAAACTAAATGTAAACGAAACTGAAATCTCAAAAATAAATGTAGGCCAAAAGTGCATAATCAGCATGCATGGCGATGAAGCCGAATACGAAGGTTACGTTAATGAAGTGTCCCTTTCCGCTAACCCGATGACCCGCAACTTTGAAGTAAAGGTGATTGTGGATAACCCGAACAATAAGATCCGCTCTGGCATGTTTGTTTCAGCAAAAATTATTATCGATCAAAAAGTCGACGTGCTGATGTTGGAAAAAGAAGCGGTCATTAACCAGGATGGGGATCAATTTGTCTGGATTGTGTCTATCGATAGTTTACTAAGTAAGAAAAATATAATAACAGGTTTGTCGGATGAAAAATATGTAGAAATTATTAGTGGCTTAGAGCAATCACATATGATTGTTTTAGAAGGTTATAATAACATCCAAAAAGAAAACCAGAAAGCCAGCATTATAAATTAAGTGAGAAAAATGAACAAATTGCTTACAGGACTGATAGCCGGTTTGGCCTTTGGCATCATAGATATTTTGTTAATGATGCCATTGGATATGCCCAATAAAAATATTGCAATGGCCGGGGCATTCTTTAACCGCTTTGCAATTGGTTTTTTAATCCCAAATACAAATCTACCCTTTCCAATGTGGCTATCTGGTTTATTAATTGGCCTGTTATTAAGTCTTCCCGATGCAATTATTACAGGTGCCTATATTCCGATTTTATCTGTTGGTATTGTTGGGGGTGGAATAATTGGGTCGGTTCTTAACAAGTACTCAAGAATAGAGTGAGGTGACCATGGATTCTAAAAAAGTAGATTTAATTCCAGTGATCGTTGCTGTAATCCCTTATGTTTTATTAGGATATCCTTGGTTTTCCATGTTTCGGGATCTATGGTTTGAAGGCGGCGGCTTGACCGTTGAGCAGTTAGTTAGTGGGCCGGGATATATTCCTGCATTTTCAGTTGCAATCATTTCAAGTATAGTTATGGCTTATGTTCTTTCTTTCTTGATTATTAAAACTGGTAAACGAACTGCTATTCGTGGTTTTAAAATAAGTATTTTAATTTGGCTTGGATTTATCGCTCCTCTTTTAGGAACACAATATATATATGAAGCCAGGTCTTTAGCGTATTTTGGAATAACTGCTGGCTATCCATTGCTTGGGTTGCTAATTATGGGTGTAATAATTGGTGGATGGAAAAGTAAACAAAAGAAAAATGATTTGAAACCTGAATAGAAATAAGGAAATATATGAAAATAGTTGATGTAGCAGTTGAACGCCCGGTAATGATGACAATGGTAATTTTGAGTGCTGTTGTAATGGGATTGTTCTCTTTGACTGGATTGCCGGTTGATTTACTTCCTGAGATTGATTTTCCAATTGTTACAGTAAGGACGATCTACCCAGGTGGTGGACCTGAAGAAATTGAGACACAAATATCAGAGAAAATAGAGGATGCCGTAAGCTCTGTAAGCGGTATAAAAAACCTGAGGTCAATATCGATGGAAGCTGTTTCTGTTGTTGTTATTGAATTTGATCTTGGAATAGATGTTGATGTGGCGGCAGCGGACGTTAAAGATCAAATTGACCAAATAAAGTCAACGCTTCCTGATGATGCAAAAGACCCAACCGTTGTAAAAATAAACCTTAACGCCAAGCCTGTAATCACAATGGCTGTTTCCGGTGAACGCTCACTTGAGGAAGTGTATCAAATTGTTGATAAAACGATTAAGGATCAGTTAAATCGTGTTAATGGTGTTGCGTCCGTGGATATAATTGGCGCGAAGGAACGTGAAATCTTAGTCTCGGTTATCCCGGAAAAGCTTGACGCGTATAACATTTCAATCATGCAAGTTATTCAAGCCGTAGCCGGTGGCAATATTGAACTCCCCGGTGGTAAAATTAATAGCACACATAAAGAATTTACAGTTCGTTTATCCGGTGAATATCTCTCAATCGAAGAAATCAGCAATATAGAAATCCCGCTTATGGGGCGTCTACCGTTGCGGTTAAAGGATGTAGCCGAGGTTATTGATACATTTAAAGATCAACGGGAACTTGTACGTTTAAATGATCAAACGGGTGTCGGACTATCCATTTTAAAGAAAAGCAATGCTAATATTGTGGATGTGGCACATGGCTTAAAAGACCGGATCAAAGAACTTGAACAAGATTTGCCTGATGATATCAAAATGGAAGTGATGCTGGATAACTCTCTTTTTATTGAGGCGTCTATTCAAGACTTGATTGTCAATATGCTCATCGGGACGATTTTAACCGGGCTTCTTTTGTATATGTTTTTACATAGTTTTCGTGGTGTTATTATAGCCGGCGTTAGTATCCCTGTTTCAATTTTAGCGACTTTCAATTTAATCCGTTTTGCAGGATTTACTGTAAACTTTATGTCTTTGATGGCGCTGGCAATAAGTGTTGGAATATTGGTTAGTAATGCTATTGTTGTTCTGGAAAATATCCAGCGCCATATTGAGAAAGGCGATCTAAAAGATAATAAGACTGCCAGTAAAATTGGAACGACTGAAATTGGTATTGCTGTTATCGCATCCACACTAACAAATATTGTTGTGTTCACGCCTATTGCATTTATGGAAGGGATGGTTGGTCAGTTCTTTAAACAATTTGGCTTAACTGTTACCTTCGCCACAATTTTTTCACTTCTTACGGCATTTACACTGACCCCAATGCTTTCGGCGCGATTGTTAAAAAAAGCGGAACTCGGGGATTCAATTTTCGCGAAGTTTGCACATAGTTTTGAAAAGATGTATCAAAAATTTGCACAGCTCTACCGTCGTGGGGTGGAAATTACACTGCACCATAGAATAAGAACATTTATAATTATTAATGTTCTCTTTTTTGGAACATTGATTGCATTGGGGCCATATATGGGCTTTGGTTTTTTTGTTGAGGCTGATCAGGGACTTTTCACCATTAAGATAAAAATGCCACCGGGGTCAAATTTAGAACAAACAGATAAGGCTGTTTTAAAAATTGAGCAAATTCTGGCAAAACGAAAAGGTGAGATTGATAAAGTTTATACAACCTTAGGCAAAGCCACGGGCAGTGTTTTTGTAGGTAGTAACACGGGTGTGGATATTGCCGAATTGATTGTTGACATAGGTGATAGGGGCGACCGGGATAATTCTGTCAAAGAATTTTACGAATCCTTGCGTAGTGAACTCGCACTGGAGGTGCCATCAGCAGAAATCAATCTGCGGGCAATGAATCCGGCAGGAGGAGGGGATGCACCAATTCAACTACACATTACAGGAGAGGATTTGAAAACACTTGTACCTTTGGCGTTAAAAGCTGAGAATGCTTTTCGAAATACAGCAAGCCTGGTGGATATTACAAGTAGCTGGGAATCCGGGAAACCAGAGGTCAAAATAATACCACGCAGGGATGTGATTTCCGAGTATGGCCTTTCTGTTGCTCAGATGGCCCTTGCTTTACGCTATAGCATAGATGGCAATGTCGCGACTGAATACAAAGAGAGTGGCAATGAGTATGATATTCGTATCCGGTTAAGTGATGACCTTAAAAACAATATTGACCAGCTACGTAAAATGACCTTTTTGACACCCAAAGGAAAAGTGCCTATCACAGAACTTTGCGATATTGAAGAAAGCTCGGGGCCAACACAAATAAACCGGAAGAATAAAAATCGTCTTATAACACTTACGGCTGGGATTGGTTACGGTGCTTTGGGAAATGTGGTCGCTGATTTAAAAACGGAACTTGAAAAAATGGATTGGCCGACTGGGTATAACTACTTTTTTGCTGGCTTTGAAGAACGGCGCCAGGAGTCACAATCTGAAATTGGGAAAGCACTACTTCTTGCCATTATTTTAACATACATGCTTTTAGCTGCAGTGTTAGAGTCTTTTATTGAGCCTATCTTTATTATGATGACGGTGCCATTAGCCCTTGTGGGTGTTGTACTTTTTCTTGTTATGACTGACAATCCGGTGGACATTTTCTCTATGATGGCTGTGGTGATGCTTGTCGGAATTGTGGTTAACAATGCAATTCTTATCCTGGATTATATCCATCTACTACGGAAGCAAGGTATGGAACTCACAAAAGCCATTTTAGAAGCATGTCATTTAAGGCTGCGTCCCATTTTAATGTCAAACGCAGCGGTTGTTTTAGGTATGTTGCCATTAGCATTGGGCATTGGAAAAGGAGCAGAGATGCGCGCCCCAATGGCCATAGTTTCAATAGGAGGTATTGCATCTTCAACGGCCTTTACACTCTTTTTATTACCAATGTTGTATTATACTTTTAAACATTGGCAAGAGAAAAGAACCGCTTAAAAGTACATTCAACTTTATGGAGGTGTGCAATGAAAAATCAAATATCCTTTGTTTATGAAGACCAGGATTTTAAAAGTTACCTTGATGGCAATATTGGTATCATCAAACTAAAGTGCAACGCATATGAGATAGTTCGGGATTATTCTGAAAGTGAGTATTTATTTTCTATACTGGAGAATGTTATCACCAACCCGGAAATCTGCGCTCTCCTATTGTTTAATGACCCCGGCTGCTTGAACGAAGAAGAATATAATCAAAAAAAAGAAAAGGAACGGTCGGATAATATTGATAATTCCATAGTACGCTCCCGGCAGATAAATGTCCTGAATAATTTTATAAAACACATTATTGAATTAAACAAACCTGTTGTGTTTGGTTTAAGGGGAATAATATCAACGCCATTTTTTGGTGCAAGCCTTGCTGCAGATTTCAGGTTCGCTGATGAAAATATGTGTTTTCTATTATCTCATTTAAAACATGCCAAACATCCCAGCGGTGCATTACCGTTTTTTCTACCAAAATATGTCGGGCAAGGCAAAGCGACTGAGATTTTATTTACTTCGCAAAAAATAAATTCCAGTGAGGCCCTAACACTTTCACTCATTAATGAAATATTTTCCGAAGAAGATTTTGAAACAAGGTGTATTCTTGAAACAAAAAAACTTTCAGGAATAACTCCAAGTATTTTAAGGGCTACAAAAAGGTTGCTAATAGGATATGAAAAGGAGTTAAATGATTATTTTGAAAATGAGAGCAAGTTTATTCTTATTTAAAAACAAAAATTTTTCTTTTCACAATTTGAAAGCCACAAAACTTACATTTCTTTATTTTTACTTACCATTGGTTGGTCAGGAAAATCTTAACAATTTTTCATGGCAGATTGGCGAAGAACTTAGCTATAAAGTATCCTGGGGTTTTATTCCTGTGGGTACACTAAACTTATCTATTCTTGATACTATGCAGATTGATGTTCAAAAAACATATCATGTCCGCTTAAATATCGATTCTAACCCCTGGCTATTTTTTGTAAACATGCACAGCACCTTTGATGGATATTTATTGAATAATACTTTCCCAAGACGTCTGGTTGTGCAGGAAGAAATAGATGGTATGAATTATAAGAGCCGATACGACTTTGATTACACGAATAATATTATAAACAGCCATTATGAAAGTATTGAAGATACCTCTGTAAATATTGATACTGGAAAAGTTATGGATAAGAAATATCAAGATGGTATGTCGATTATTTATTATGCCCGCGCTAATTGCCATAAGAATAATCAGGAACAATTAAATCTTTTTTATGAGGCCAAAGAAGGTTTGCTGGATATAAATTTTACAGGGCAAGTTGACAGTATCGAAACCGACTTTTCTGAAACAAAGATACCTGCCTTTTACCTTAATGGTGAAGCCCATTTTAAAGCGATTGCAGGTTTTACGGGAAAATATGAAGGATGGTTTAGCAATGATAAACAACGCATACCCCTTGCTGCAAGAATGGAAGTATTTCTTGGAAGTGTTTATTTAGAATTGGAGAAGAAAAAATAACAAATCTGGGTAGGCAATTATGAAGATAAAGGAAAAACAACAACGACTGACAAACTCAATGGAAAAAATGCTTATCAAGATGAATGAGGTTACTAATGTTTGTCTGATTTCAAATGAAGGTCTTGATAAGCGCGACCTTTCCATAATTTGTTTTATTGCAAAGAACGGCGAAGTTATAATGCGTGAAATCGCTGATTTCCTCTCTATTCCAGTAAGTACTTTAACAAGTATTATCGATAAATTGGTTCAAAAAAAATATCTATACCGATTTAATCCATCAGACGACCGGCGTATCGTTAAAGTTAAATTGACTGATTCTGGAGTGACTTCCTATAAGGAGTTTAAATCATATAAAGAAAAATTAAGTGTCATGATGCTATCAGTTCTTCCAGAAAAAGAACAGGATCATTTGGTTGAGCTGTTAGAGAAAATTTCAAATCAAACATTCAACCTTTAAACTGAATTTTCGTTGTGATGTTAGATAAGCAATCTTTGGCAGCTTTTATTCAGAAACGGAAGTAAGAGAATGATAATACATGATAAAATTTCTGCTTTACTCCCATTGGAGTTACCTCTTTCTATTCGCTCATTTGTTTCCAACGGTGACAAAAACAGGATTGACATTCGTTATTTTTTCGACCCGAAAAACAAACATTTTTACGCAAAAGTAATTTTTGGAGATTTGGCGCAGGGCCCACCTGATCATGCACATGGTGGGGCAATTGCTTCAATTATTGATGAAGTAATGGGCGGATGTGCGTGGAGTAACAAATTATATGCAATGACGGCCAATTTAGATATAACCTATTTGAAAGCTATAAAACTAAATGAGGAAGTTTTTGTGGAAGCTTGGATTGAAAGCATTGATAATAAAAAAATGAAAGTTAATGCTATTATCCAAAAGCAAAATGGAGATATGTTAGTAAAAGCAAAAGGACTTTTTATTAGGCAATCGGTAGAAAAATTTAAAGCAATGGGTTTTATTCCAGATGAGCTGTTTCAAGAGTAGATTTGTTTTCTCAAGTAATCCTTTTTCCATGTTCTCTCCTTTTAGTTAAACTGCACTTATTCTATCCAATTTTCAGGCCACGCATTGAAAGGGTTCCATAGTGGAATTTTTCATAAAAATAAGAACTTTCTTCATCTTTTTCCTGAAGTGCAACAGTATAAATTAGTGGGAAATAATGGCTTGGTTCAGGTACGGCTAATTGAGCGGATTTTCCAATGTGTTGATAATTTATTAATCCTTGATGGTCTTTGTCATCTATAAATTTCTTTATAACGCTGTCAAATTCCAACGTCCAGTCTCGTGGTTTGGCATTTATATCATGAATATCTACAACTTGCAGGTTGTGGGTTATATTACCACTTCCGATTATAAGGACGCCTTTTTTTCTTAACGCTTTTAACTGTTTAGCCAATTCGTAATGATAGGACATCGGTTTATAATAATCGATACTCATTTGAAACAAAGGGATGTTGGCCTGTGGAAATAGACGCGTCATAACAGACCAATTTCCATGATCAAATCCCCATTCGGTGTCACTTTGCACATTAGTTGAAGATATTAATTCCTGTATTTCTCGTGCTGTCTCAGGAGAACCGTTTGCTTTATATTGCACTTCATACAACTCCTTAGGAAACCCATACATATCATAAATCATTTTAGGCTTAGGAGATATATTTACAAATGTGCCTCGAGTTGCCCAGTGCGCAGAAATACAAAGAATTGCTTTTGGATGCGGTAGGTCAACGCCTAATTTGTTTAATGTCCTTGTAAAATCATTCTCTTCAATAGCATTCATGGGGGAGCCATGCCCCACAAATAGGACAGGCATTTTTAGATCAGACCCAGGTAATTTATGGGCAGATTTCGTCCAATCCACTATATTTGGTTTTCTCATAATAATTGGTCACAGCAAGCAAACTGTTTTCATTGTCCCCTAATTTTGTCAAGCAACTTGTTAAATTGAATAGTTTCTTCTTGTGAGAGATTTGACAAAAGATTATCAACTTTTTTTTCGCACTCATCCAATTGGCCTAACAAGTTGAGCCCTTCACTGGTAATCCTGATATCTTTTCTTCGTCTATCGTTTAAATTTTCTTCCCGTTTAACGAGTGCCTTCTGAAACAACCTTTCAACTATCCGGCTCATATCAGAACTTTTATCAAGCATCCGCTCCTTTAAAAAGTCAATGGATTGGGGCTCTGATCCAAAGCCACGTAAGATTCTTAATACATTGTATTGTTGAGAGGTTAAACCATGTTTTTTTAAAAAGCTTACAAATAGGTTATTGATATAATTGCTTGTATAGATCAAGTTTATCACAGCTTTATGATAATCATTTCTAAAGCGACCCTTAATTTCATCTTCAATTTTCATAATAAACCTGACTATGCTTGAGAAATGGATGGGGTTGTTTGGAAATATTTTTCATCTTCCAGGATATCCAACATAAATTTTGCAACATCCGCCCGGCTGATACTCATTTTGAGTTTTTTATCACCATTGTGGCTTACAATAAGATTGTCGGTAATTTTTCCATTTGATAGACCAACCGGCCTTACTGAAGTCCAATTTAACCCGGAATCTTGTAAAAGCTTTTCTTGCTCCTCATGCCCTGTATAAGCAATACCCACTTTGGTTTTATTAATCAAAAAACGAAACAACCAGTTTACTTCATCATAACTATCTCCCACGCCCCATGCAGAAACAGTGATTATTCTCTTTACACCTTCTTCTTTTGATGCTTTTATGATATTCTTCATGCTTTCATTTAGCAGATTGGGAGGTGAAACAACTGCTGCCCAGGGAAGATCAGACTTACGGGCGATATTCAACGCGCATAGAACAGCCTCACACCCGGAAACAGTATTTTTAACATCTTCATATTTTAAAGGCGTACCAATGATTGTTGAAACATCTTCCGGTAATTTATCCCCTGATCCCTCACGAACAAGACAAGCGGGTGATATTTCCCTGTGAAGGGTCTGTTCAACTAAAAGCCGCCCTGTACGCCCGGAAGCGCCGATTATTGCAATCTTTTTCATTTTAACCTTTAAGTTTTGTTAATAATTCAGGATTACGAAGGAACCCAGCAACCCAGATAAGCACAAGGATCACGGCTTGGAAAATGAATGATTCCTGATGGGACATATGTACCATAATAGCGCCACCCATATGTGAGCTTAATAAAAGCAAACCGAGAATATTTGTTCTGGGTATAAGAAATAAGATAGCTGAAATGATTTCTCCAAATGCAATAATTATGCGCCAATCAGCAATCCCCCATTTTGAAAAATTTTCTGCCACTTCGGGCATCATAAATTTTCCTAGAGCGCTAAATAAAAATAAAGACACAAGTAGCCCTGAGATTATCCACCCAGTAAGTTTTCTCGCCTTTGATAGTTCTGTCATTATAATATCTCCCTTTTATGAATAGATCGTTAATTAAATCAGTTATTTTAAACTTTGTAGAATTTCCACCACGCTTGCCCTGTCTTTATAATCTGGATTGAAGTGAGCATACTCGATGATGCCCAACGTATTAATAATGTATGTTGCAGGGACGGGAAGTGTCTTTGAACCGTCCACATTTGTCTCTTTAATATCCATCCCAAATAAGTTGTATGAGAAAGCTTTTCCCTCAGTGACCTCAAAATCTACTTTATATGATTTCATTATTTCCAATTTCTTATCACTAATAATTGAAAAGGAAGCAGTTGTTTTTTCAATGGTTTCTTTTACATATTCTTCCTGCTCAGGAGTAATGGCTAGTACATTTGCCCCCTTATTTTCAATCATTTGTAAGGAGTCCTGTAATTGATTTAGGTAAGCGTTACAGTATGGGCACCAAAACCCACGGTAAAAGAAAAGTACCACTGGACCTTCCTGGATGAGAGTAGAAAGAATAATCTTGTCTCCATTCTGATCGATTCCTTCAAAATGCGGTGCAAGATCCCCAACCTGTAAACCTGTATTCTTAACATTATCATGTAGCATTATGAGAACAATTGGTATGGCTATTAAGATAAGGATTACTGCAATGATAGAAATGATGATTTTAGTTTTTTTTCTCATAATTTTTCCAATTTAATGTAATGATATCCCTAAACTAAGTTTCAACATTAGATGTTGCAACATTTATTTTTCTCATATTTGAAAACCATAGGCACTGCTTTTTAAGCCGGTGCTGGTATATTTACAGTTATTATTGGATTTAGCTTACAAAAAGCACAGCTGGTTTTGGTTAATTAACTAAAAAAAATATTTTCATTATCAAAACTATTTGTACCCTTGAGTGGGTACAGATAGTTTATTTGTTTGTGGAACCATATGTTTCAGTTCGATATTTTCGGATGGTTGTATGACTGCAGCCAATGACATTTGCTATTTCACGATTGGATAAATCCGGATATTTCTCAACATGGAATTTAACAAGATTCTCAAGCTTTCCATTTGCAGGGGTAATGGACATATTCTCATGTATAGACTTTTCCAGCCATCCAAACATGGACAACATTAGAGGTATAAGTATTCCAACAGTGATGGCAATGATTAAACCAAAGTTTCCATCAGGTTTCCAGTCCAGCATATACTTTACATTTAGTGCGACGCTAGTGGTTCCAGACATTATCAGAATAATTCTGGCGGGTAGGAGTTCAAAATATTGCATTGAAAAATAAATGCTTGTATCAATTGCTAAGACGAGTAGGATAGTTGTAATGACAGGAAAAATGAGTCCACCGTTATAGAGATTAAGTATTGAATAACAGTGCTCGAATGTGGCTACCAAAAATAGAATTGGTAATATTTTAAGCCAATACTTTTGGTTCATATTTTCTCCGATATTTCTAGTAAAAAAGATATGCGTTATGATTTTCACCAAATTTTCACCATTTTTTGTGTGAAATGAATTATTCAGTGTTTTATTTTGTGATATATTATGATGAAATTTGATTAGGTAAGTATATGAAAAATAAGAAGTTTAAGTTGTTTTTATTGAACTTAGCCTATCTGGTGCTAATAGGACTGAAAATCCGTGTGTCTCTAGCTCAAATAATCCTGTAGACTCCTTGCCGAACTTTTGATGCTTTCAAGAGATCACGATCCACCGTTTTGGAGTTCACTAAGATTTTCTTTTCTTCATAAAAAGCTATTACTTCTTTTCGTTTAAATTCCTTTCCCGTAAATTCTTCTTCCAGTAATTGCCATCTATCTTCTGCAGAATTTACTTTACGCGGTTTAATATTTATCAGATGATTCTTCAGAAAATCTACTTTCGTCTGAATAAATCGAAACGCTTCATCTACATCACTTATTCTTGCATGTGTACGCAAGTTTATGCTAGCGACGGCTTTAACATATTTTTGAGCAGAAACAGCCAACCGTG